>NZ_JBCNZM010000064.1:22192-25784 GCF_040227615.1 Bacteroides sp. RTP31139st1_H2_RTP31139_211217
GAACTGGACACCCGGATTTTTGACCGCAGCCAGCAGCCGGTATGCCCCACTCCCGTCGGTATCCACATCATAGAACAAGCACAGAATATATTGGTTCAAGCCAACCGTATAAAGAATATTATAGAAGAAGAAAAACACTCACTGACCGGCATCTTCAAGCTGGGCATACTTCCCACCGTAGCTCCTTACCTCCTGCCCCGTTTCTTTCCGCAGCTGATGAAGAAATACCCCGACCTCGACATCCGGGTAGTCGAAATGAAAACAAACGACATCAAGAAAGCCCTGCAGACGGGAGAAATAGATGCAGGTATCGTAGCGAGTCTGGCAGGTATGGAAGAGTTGCAGCAGACGCCGTTGTTCTATGAACAGTTCTTTGCCTACGTGTCGCGCGAAGACGCCCTCTTCAACAACGAGGTAATCCGTACTTCCGACCTGAACGGCGAACAGCTTTGGCTGCTCGACGAGGGCCATTGCTTCCGCGACCAGCTGGTGCGCTTCTGCCAGATGAAGTCGGCACGTGCCAGCCAGCTTGCCTATCACTTGGGCAGCATGGAGACCTTTATGCGCATGGTAGAAAGCGGCAAAGGCGTGACCTTCATCCCCGAACTGGCCGTTCTGCAACTGGGCGATGCCCAGAAAGAGCTGGTACGTTCCTTCGCCATCCCCTGCCCCACCCGCCAGGTCGTGCTGCTGACCAATAAGAACTTTATCCGCCACACGCTACTCGAAGTGCTGGTTAAGGAGATAAAACTTTCCGTACCCAAGGAAATGCTCTCACTGAAAGCAACCCAAGCAGTCGTATAGATTTCATCTATCGCTCCATAAAATCTTTCAATCGGATTTTTTGTTCTATCGGGGAAAAATGCTATATTTTTGCAAACAGAAAAAGCGAAGGTCGGTTGCACCTCAGCATCATCAAGCAAACTGGCTTCTACATTCTGTCTGCACAATCTTCGCATTGGTAAAACAAAAAACTAAACCTATTAAAAGAGAAAAATTATGGAACCGATCATCAACTCACAACTCCCTGAATTCAAGGTTCAGGCTTTCCAAAACGGAAGTTTCAAAACAGTATCCCACGAAGACGTAAAAGGTAAATGGGCCATTTTCTTCTTCTATCCGGCAGACTTTACCTTCGTATGCCCTACCGAGCTGGTAGACATCGCAGAGAAATATGACCAATTCCAAGCAATGGGCGTAGAAGTATATTCTGTAAGCACAGACTCGCACTTTGTGCACAAGGCATGGCACGATGCTTCCGAAAGCATCCGCAAGATTAAGTACCCCATGCTTGCCGACCCCACAGGCGTGCTGAGCCGCGCATTCGGCGTGATGATTGAAGAGGAAGGCATGGCATATCGCGGCACATTCCTCGTAAATCCCGAGGGTAAAATCAAGATTGCCGAGATACAGGACAACAACATCGGACGCAATGCCGACGAGCTGCTGCGCAAGGTAGAAGCTGCACAGTTTGTTGCCACACACGATGGAGAAGTCTGCCCTGCCAAGTGGAAGAAAGGAGCGGAAACTTTGAAGCCGAGCATCGACCTTGTAGGAAAGATTTGATAAGTAATAGGAGGAGCGGGCGCTTTCACCATAGAAAGACGTCCGCTTTCCTTTAAGACGTCCGCAGTACTTATATAGAAGTACTGGAGTATTTCCTCACAAGTACTGCAACTACTCTATATCAGAGATATTAAAAGACTATTTTTTCACCCCCAAACATCCTATTAATCATGTTAGAAACAACTATATTAGACCAGGTGCGGAGCGTATTCCAGCATTTGGAAGCCCGCTACGTCTTTCATATCACCTATCATCCGGGGTACGAGCAGGCACAAGAGCTTATCGGATTCCTAAAGGATGTGGCAAGCTGTTCCGACAAGCTCTCCTGCCGGATGAGTGAGACGGAGAACCCCGTGTTGGAGTTCACATTGCTGAAAGACGATGTGGAAACCGGCATCAAGTTCCGCGGCATCCCCGGCGGACACGAGTTCACTTCCCTCCTGCTTGCCGTGCTGAATGCCGATGGAAAGGGGAAAAATCTGCCGGACGAAGCAATTCGTCGCCGCATCCGGGCGTTGCAAGGCAACATCAGCCTGCAAACGTATGTATCGCTCACTTGTACCAACTGTCCGGACGTGGTGCAGGCACTGAACATCATCGCATTGCTGAATCCGCACGTCACCCACGAGATGGTGGACGGAGCACTTAATCAAGAGGAAGTGGATGCGCTGAAAATACAAGCCGTGCCGTCAGTCTACGCTAATGGCAAGCTGCTTCACGTAGGTCGCGGTTCTTTAGGAGAACTTTTGCAGAAGCTGGAAGAAGCCTTCGGCAGTGCTCCTCAGGAGGATGAAGTGCCGATAGAGAGAGATTTCGACGTGCTGGTATTGGGCGGCGGACCAGCCGGAGCTTCCGCAGCCATCTACTCTGTACGCAAGGGGCTACGGGTGGCGATTGTTGCCGAGCGCATAGGCGGACAGGTGAAGGAAACGGTAGGCATAGAAAACCTTATCTCCGTGCCGCAGACTACCGGAACAGAGCTTGCCAACGCACTCCGCACACATATAGAGCACTATCCGATAGAGATTTTCGAGGAGCGGAAGATAGAAAAAGTAGAGTTGCAGGGAACGGAGAAAAGCGTCTCCACCGTAGGCGGCGAGGTATTTCATGCACCGGCAGTAATCATTGCCACAGGGGCAAGCTGGCGCAAACTGAATGTGGAGGGCGAAGCGGAATACATAGGACGCGGTGTGGCATTCTGTCCGCATTGCGACGGTCCGTTCTATCAAGGCAAGCATGTGGCGGTTATCGGTGGAGGTAACTCGGGGATTGAAGCTGCCATCGACCTGGCAGGCATCTGCCGGAAGGTAACGGTATTCGAATTTGCCGATACACTGAAAGCCGACCAAGTGCTGCAAGAGAAAGCCCAGAGCCTGCCGAATGTGGAAATCTTCACCTCGTCACAGACCGTAAAAGTCGATGGAAACGAGGAAAAAGTAACTTCTATCCGCATCAAGGACCGCCTTACCGGCGAGGAACGCGACTTCCCGTTAGACGGCATCTTCGTGCAAATCGGTTTGGCAGCCAACAGCGCTCCTTTCCGCAACAAGCTGGAAACGACTCCGACCGGGGAGATTAAGATTGACGCTTTCTGCCGTACCACACTTCCGGGGGTATATGCGGCAGGGGATGTATCGAATGTTCCCTACAAGCAGATAGTCATTGCCATGGGCGAAGGGGCAAAGGCAGCACTCTCGGCATTCGATGACCGTATCCGTGGAGTGATTTAGAAAATATCACCCATAAAAGTATAGGCAGGGGGCACACGTTAAGGATTGGCAAGCTTCAGTTCCTGAATCAGATTTCCTGCCTTCCCATACTTCTCAATCATAAACAGTATGTAGCGTACATCTACCCCGATGGTGCGCTGCATCTTCGGCTCATAAAGGATGTCGCTGCTCATGGCTTCCCAGTTCCCATCGAAGGCAAGCCCCAGAAGTTCTCCTTTGGCATTGAACATGGCACTGCCGGAATTGCCTCCCGTAATGTCATTATTGGAGATAAAGCAGACATTCATTTCTCCCTT
>NZ_JBCNZM010000065.1:0-315 GCF_040227615.1 Bacteroides sp. RTP31139st1_H2_RTP31139_211217
ATTACCTCCTTATAAAAGATGCGGTTGGTTCGGTCGAGATCCATAACCCGACTTTGATATAGAGATGAAAAGAAAATACTGACAATGATGCCAAGAATGAGAAGATACCATTGGACTAATCCCCATTTGTCAGTCCTTTGTCTGAATCTGTTCCATCTGTAGAACCACCATGATTTCAACGTAGGTGGAGAAGAAGCCTTGTGGCTTGTGATGGTTTGCAGAGCATCGCCCCATACTTTCAAAATCGCATGTGCTTTTTCTACAGATTCATCCTCGTTAATGATTTTCATGCCGATGTAACGGATTGTCCGTTGG
>NZ_JBCNZM010000065.1:325-6883 GCF_040227615.1 Bacteroides sp. RTP31139st1_H2_RTP31139_211217
AACGAATATTGTGGAGCCCATTCTGCTACTTGCTCAATGGTCATTAAGCCTTGCGCTTTTCGCTTTTGCAGATACACGTTGCGTTTGCACTCTCTTTCTTTTTCGTCTTTTTCCAAGTATTTTTCTATTTCTTCAACATACAGTTCAATGAAGATAGTCCCCAGACGTTTGAGGGTCTTATCCGATAGAAGTTCTGCTGAATCAGACATAGCGTTATAGTAACTATCCATTTCTTCATGAACAGCATTCTTTATCTCGTCATACGGAATAGAAGTTGCTGAGGTACTTGCAAGAGGCGTTATTGGTGCGACCTCCTCTTTTGTTGCCAACTTCGCCAATAGATTTTCGATATTACCAAGTCTCTGTTCTGTTGCGACATTATTGTTTTTGATGACAGACAAGTCATCAAGTATATCCTCTAACTGTTCGTTTGATTTAGCCATATTGTTGATGTTTATAAGTTTGATTAACGCCTGCCTCTTCCGAAGCTGCGACTTCTACTGCTATATTTTTTCTTGTATTTGTCATCATCTCCCCAATCAAGTTTAGAAGACGTGCCTCCACCACCTGCAGATATGGCAGGTTGATATGGAGGAAAGAGAATGGTTCCAAGGGAAGTGAGTCCTACTTGAATCGCTCCTTTGCCTATATTGGAAACGTCATCTGCAGCTTGGTACAATTCATCAAAGAAGTCTTGTTCCAAAGTCTGTTCGTTGCCACACATCTGCGGGGCATCATACATTCTTGCTTGGGCTTGCCTGGGGAAACGTAAATCGAAATCGGGAAATACTCTATCTATATCTCTTACATCATAGGCATTATGCGAATCGTACCATTCTTGCCGAGCATCATCATACATGTCTCTTGCCTGTTCATGTACGATAGCTATAGGGTTGCCGAGTTTCTTGCAGATACATGCAAGAGTGAGTGATGAATCCAATTGCTTGCCACTATAAGAGATGTCATGTTTCATCTTGCTGCTGATATTTTCCTTGGCAAGAGTGAACGATATTCCTTCTATACCATTTGTTTTAGTATTATATCGGAAGCGCAAACGGATTCCTGCTTTTGACAATTCATTCTCAAATTCTTTCCAACTTCGAGAGACTTGCAATGATTCGCTTACTCGATGCAACATCTGATAACGGATGGCATCCATTGAGCGAAGTCTTCTTTCTTTGATGGCCTCTTTTCCTCTTGCGATAAATAAGCCATATTGCTCAGTCAATTCCTTACACACTTTTATGTTCTTGTCTTTCTCATGTGAGTCTTTGGTGCATTTGCCTTTAAAGTTTACTCGATTTACCATGATATGAACATGTGGGTGCTCTTTGTCGAAATGACGGAATGCGACAACTTGATTGTCGTCATATCCCATGCGCTTCAAGTAATCGTTGACTATTTGCCCTAACAGATTGTCATTAATGCGTAGCGCATCATGGGGTGAAAACGATAAAATAAAGTGACCTACAGGTTTCTTGGTTCGAGCACTCAAACCTGCCTGCATCACGAAACTATCTGTTATGGTTTGGTTATTTGTAAGATTGATTCCGTCGCTTGAAGCAACCAGTGTCGCATTTTTGCGTGGGTCGTTAATGTAATTGATAAGCCCACCGAATGATGCTCCATGAAGTATTTTACCATACATATGCTGTCGTGTTTTGTAGTTTAACTTTGATTTTCTTGTTCGTCTTCTTTCTCTTTGATTTTAAGACGAGCTTGATGGAGAATAGCATTGACTCCATCAAGGGCTTCGTTGGCTTTGTCTGCAATGGTCATAAGCCCTGCTTGGTGAGAAAGCTTAACCAAGGTATTGATATTCGTTCCAAGATTATTCAAGTCTCTTATCTCTTTCATCAACTCCTTCGAAACCGGTTGGCGCACGATAGCATGAAGTGCGCCTTCACGAATGTAAGTACTTATGGGCATCCCTCCAGCCTTGCGTTTGATACGGACAAACTGTTTTGGTGTGAAACGAACTGGTATGGGCTTGCCATACTTTTCCTCTTCAGGGAGAGGCTTGCGCCCTCCAGGATTGTTGATAACATGTTTTGCCATTTATCTCTTATTCTTTTGATTTCAGTTCTTGAGGGACAAGTTTCTCAACAGGTATTGACATTTGCCATATGCTTGAAAGGCAAAGGCAATAGCACAATCGGGTATACCGATTGGAATAGTTTTCGTATATCGAAAACACAAACTTGCTCCCGAAAGAACTTAATAATTTGCTAACGCATGTTTTTGACCATAGTGAAACATTTATCGCTTGGAGTTATAATGTTGCCTTGTTTCAACTGACTCCACTTTTCTCTTGCGGAGGGAATCATTCAAGTCCTTATCTCCTGCATATTCGTCTGATGCATCAATCGTTTGGCTTCTGCAATTTGCTTTGAGTTGCAAGGTTGCATTACGTCCCGCTTCATCATTATCCAAATGACAATAGATGCAGTTGTACTTGTCCAAGATCTCAATACACTTAGGAACATTGATTACAGAGTTCAACACAACGGCATCACAATCTCCATGCAACACAACATAAGATAGAAAGTCTATGAAACCTTCAAATACATGGCAGACTTCGTTACCTTGTGATATTACGGAAATATCCTTTGGAGAGATGCAACCTTTGAAATAAGCATTGCGAATTTCGTAACCACCCGAGCGATTTGGAAAGCCCAATGCAAAATAGTTTCTGCCATGACTACGATAATGAACTTCCGTACAATACCGTTTTGCCACATTCCAAGTTATCCCTCTTTGTACAACATATTTGTACAGGGCATAATGGTTCAGCTCCTCAGTTTCTATATTGGTAAAAGCTATGCCATCTGCCGTCTTCGTTTCTTGTATTTGTTGAACAGGATTGGCAATCGTTAAGTTTCGAAGATAATCTTGAAAGTTGTTTGGATGAAACAACAGCTCTATTAAGGTTTTAACTCCACCACCTTTACCCAATCCGAAATCGTACCAAACATTTTTATTGATGTCCACCTTGAATGATGCTGTTTTTTCATCATGCAATGGAGACAAATACCACCAGTTTGCCTCTTTCTTTGCAGTAGGCTGATAATGGTGACTTGCAAGAAAGTCAATTATCTGTATATGCTTATTATCGAATGTATTCATCGTTAATTTGTTGTTGAGTTGTTGAATTGTTGAGTTAGGATGATGAAAAGAGAAAATCGTTGAGCTACTGTTGACCATATTGTTGAGCCGTAAATGCTTATGCCACAATGTATATGTTCTTCTTTTCATCATTTCAACAAATCAACAATGATTATATGTTTAATGATTCTATAAACTCCTTAGTCACAGTATAATAACGTCCCACCCGACTCACTGCACCAAATTTTGTTGGCTTAGAGTAGTCGTATTGGTATGTCGTATATGAAAGTGCATTTGGAGCCGGCTTCAAACGCCATAATTCCTTCACTACTTTGCGAATATGCCAAAGTTCCACCTTCACACCATTAAGGGAAAGCAATGGCAGCAAGTCTTGTGGTATAAATGAAACCTTGTCCACTTTCTGACATTCCATAATGCTGCGCAATAACTCTACGAGATCAATCTCCGTATGGTTGCGGTTGCATTGCATGATGCGTTCCAAAGCATCCGTATGAATAAGCGTAGGATTGAACCACATACGACTCTCTTTAGTGCTATATAGTGCCCGATGTTGCAAGTAATACAAGAAAGCTGGAATTTGCGCTTTCAACTTCTGCAAGAAGTTCGTATCATCGCTTTCCAACGGCATTATCTTACGCACCCAATAACGTGTCTCTCCGGTATCAATGATAACTGGGAAAAGCTCATTATTGGAGCACAAAACGAACTTGGCGAAGAAATTCACTTCTTGTCTGTCCTTGCCTTTGGCTTCAACCTTGTATGTCTGTGCTGTGCTCAAATTCTTTAGGCGTTCTGAGTCTTCTCGTCGGCATAGCAGCACCTCGTCAACAACAATAAGTAACTTACCTGCCCAATCCGCATTAAATTGGCTTCGAAAGTCCTCATTGGTATTGAAAGTTACATTGTCTTCAAACACCGCCTTGAGAAAATTCAAGAAAGTAGTCTTGCCTGTATTGCGCTCTTCTGATACTAATAGTAATATTGGTAACTTCTGCGTAGGTTTGGCATAGAGCAACTGCATGTAGTCCATCCCTAACTCAAATTGTTCACCAAAGATATGGTGTATCAGCTTCATAATGTCTGGAAACTCTCCTTCTGATGGTATGTGGTCAATGGGCTCATACAAATTGTAGAAACCGCCAATCTCTTTATGATAATCGGTATGGCTGGGAACAGTACAAAAACCGTCATATTTCCGAATAGGTGGCGTATTGTTCTTACCATAATCCTGTCGGATAGTGCCAAAACTCCATGGGATGCGACGCAATGTGCAAGTACCATTAGCTAATGGTTGTTGGGCAATCTTGTACAGACAAGTACCCACTCTGATATATTCTTCCTTATTTCCTTCCATAACGCTTGTTGTTTATAAAAGCCATGGCTTCGTTCTCCAAATCTGCTTCCGATTTTCGATAAGTACCGCTTTTCAGCCATTCTTCTATTTCTGCCTTGTTAAAAATGATATTCTTTCCTTTCTTGTGAAATGGTATTTTTCTTGCACTCGTCCAACCATAGATGGTCTGTTCTGCCGGGTGAGTAGGCAAAAACTCTATTAGATCAGCTACATTGAACCATTGCTGTTCTTCACTCTTCTTTGGTGGTATCAGTTTGTCCACCTTATCGCCCAACTCATTAAGTTTGGCATACATGACAGCCAACATCTGAGGCATGTCATTAAACGTGATGTTTTCTTGTTGCATATTTATCAATATTTTGTTTCTGTGTGCAAAGGTACATCTACGTTTGTGTGGCAATACGTGGGGCTTTGTGGGGATATAAAAATGACAGATGCGCTATTCGCTTGATAATAAGTGAATAACGCATCTGCCAATAGTTAAACAATGTAAGTTTTGTGGAAAAGCGTGGAATGGTGGGGATATCCACACTTAGTAACTCCTTTTTATGGATTCATCTATTATTTCTTTGTATTCTTTGTTCTTTTCCGAAACTCCAACACTAAGGAAATCTTTATGATGTTTGTCGTAATACTCTGGAGATATATCGCATAGTTCCAACATGCTTTCTATCCAATGTCTTGGGGAATCAGACAAAGCAATGGTGTGTGAAACAGCAAACAACATATAGCAAATACGTTGTTTTTGTCGAGGCAGTGGATGGACTTTGGCTTTATCTAATTTGAGATTCAAAAAATTGATGAAGTCGCTTGCGGGCATGTGCTTGAACTGCTTGCCATTACAAGTCTGATAAATCCCAACACAAACGCCAAGGTTGACAATATCCCTCAACTGAGCTATTTCTTTCAGTATTAAAGATTTATCAATCATGTCTATACCTCCTTCTCCAAGTATTCTCCATTTTTTAGGAT
The DNA here is from genome assembly GCF_040227615.1 of Bacteroides sp. RTP31139st1_H2_RTP31139_211217. Taxonomy (NCBI): domain Bacteria; kingdom Pseudomonadati; phylum Bacteroidota; class Bacteroidia; order Bacteroidales; family Bacteroidaceae; genus Bacteroides; species Bacteroides sp. RTP31139st1_H2_RTP31139_211217. Next base: position 5,778 of record NZ_JBCNZM010000065.1, read on the forward strand.
GACATCTACTAATTTTGATATTTTACGAATCAGCAACTCCAGAAATTGCATCTCAAAATAATGCACCTGTCCACACTTCAATTGCTCCTGCCTATATATGCCATATAGTTCTTCTCCTTGCTTATGCGCTTTGTCGTATGCCAATTTCGTATTATCACATTGTGCATCCAATGTCTTGAAGTCCTCTGAATTAAAATCCATCATATCAAGTCTGTTACTTTCAGTTTGATACTTTCTCCACAGATTCGTTGCTTTATCTTTGGCCGCATCCCATCTCTCTTTATATTCTTTCAAGTGAGACAGCTCCATATTTATGAAGTCCAATGCGTTCCAAGCACTCAAATCAATAGAGACAAACTTATCCACCTCATTCTTTAAGCCTATAGCGCTTTCATAGAGGGATTTTCCGTCTTGACGTGCCAAATTCTTAACATCATCAATGATGCCGTTGGTGTTCTGATAATCGTGATAAAATTGTGCTATCACATAAGCATCAGCAAATGTAATGTCTGATACATTTGTCCGTGATGCTATGATATGGTTTACTCTTTGTAAACGCTTGAATATTTCTTCAATTATGTTTGCCATATATAATACAGGTGAATATGTTACTTGATAGCAGCCAAATCGATCTTGATTGCATCGGCTGCATTCTCTTTCTTTTCATCTACAACTTTTGTGTATCTCTGCGTCGTACGAACATTGGTGTGTCCCAACATCTTACTTACCGTGAAAATGTCTGTGCCATTGCTCAGCTGGAGCGTAGCATAAGTATGGCGGAAGCAATGGAAAGTGATATGCTTAGTGATTCCAGATGCTTCAATCCATCTTGACAAAGGTTTGGAAATCCACGATGGAGCAGGAAGACCCTCAAATACTAATTGGTCAGGATGCCCGGGTTCTCCACATAGATCATACGCTTGCTCAGAAATAGGCATGTACTCAACGCCCTTTGTCTTCTTTTGCTCGAAGTTTATGCGATAGTGAGTGCCTTCCTTTGTCAGCTCTTTCCATCTCATTTTCATAATGTCACAATGTCGAAGACCTGTCAAAGCAGAGAAAAGGGCTGCACGTTTGATAGTGGGATTGTCGCATGGTGTACAAAC
>NZ_JBCNZM010000065.1:6892-15321 GCF_040227615.1 Bacteroides sp. RTP31139st1_H2_RTP31139_211217
AGATGATGGTACTCCGTCTCGTGGGATCGGAGATTTGTATAAGAGAAAGGTACAAACCTATCGGTTAAGTTCCTCTAAGGTAAGATGCTCCCTTCTTGCCTCTTTCTCTTTTATACCTTTTATCTTAGCTGCAATATCAGATACAAAATATCCATCAACAAACGCTTGCTTTAATCCAGCCTTGAATATTGCGAAATAGGTGGAAGCCGTATTTTGCGAGATTGTCCCTTTCTTGTTACCTCCTTGTGGAGCATCCAAAAGGAACAACCTAAAATCCTCAACCAGCTTTGTGTCTATGTTGGCAAAGATCATTGGCTGATTGTCGGTAAAGATGAGCATCAGTGCATATACACGATTCCAATTTACAATAATAGAGTCTGAACTATTCCTGTGCCGAATATCTATTATACTCTTGAAATATGTAATAAAATCGCATTGCGATTTCTCTTTCTGTTCCAATAAGGAGGCTTCTGATTCAGAATAAAGTCCTGCGGTATCGTATTCCTTTTGTCTAATAGCCCTGACCTTGTCTGCATAGATGCATGATTCTTGGTCAAGCTCCGACTTACAAAGGATAACACCATTGACATCACGTTTCGGCTTATATGTTACACTTCCGTCGGAAGCTGTTCTTGCCGTTCTGCTTTTGTCCCATATCGGAGTGGTTATAGTACGGTTGACATACTCGCGCACTCGCTGTGGCTTGCCACCGTTTTTGGATATAACCGGATATGACTCTATGTAAAGATACCATTCCTTGCGAAACTCTGCCTTGCGAAGTTTCACGGAAACACGGGTGTGGGATAGAGATTTCTTCATAGAGATGCTTATTTATAGAGATTGTCTATTTCTTTTTTGGGTACATATACGAAATTGCCGATTTGCCGAGTCGGAATTGAGAACTTTCTGATTTGAAGATAGAGTGTACTATCATTCATGTGATATTTCTCACACGCTTGCTGTATCGTATAGCAATCCTTTGGTTCCAAACTATACAGCTTGGGAATGGGCTTGGGCTGCTTCTTAAGCAAGCTCTTCCTTAGAGGGTACATCTCCATAAGCGTTTCTTTGCTTACTCGTGTTTGACGTTGCCCGACATTCACACTTGGAATAACACCCTTGCGTATTAAACGATAAAGAGTTTCCTTGCTGATGCCAAACATAGAATAGGCTTCTGGAACGGTGATGTACTCTTGGTCTTTGGGAATAGATTTGGCTATAGCATCCAAACGCTCATTTCTTTTCTCTTCATCTTTTCTGCGCTTAAATGCAACTTTAGAACATCTTGGTGAGCAATACCAAGACGTGATGGTCTTTGCGACGAATGGCTCACCGCAAATCTTGCATTTTCTTGTTATCTCAAACTTTGCTGCACCCATACAATTCTACTTTATTATTACTTATGTTTATTAAGTGTCACATTATCTACCAATAAGTGTTGGTACAGATATGATGCAAAAATAAAGTTAATATCCGAATATAACGAAAGAAATACAAAGTTTAACTAAAAAGAAAATCCGCATAACTCATTGAGCTATGCGGATTTATCTATCTATACCTTTCGGTAGTTATCTATACTTACTTAACCTCCTCAAAATCAGCATCCTGCACATTATCGCCATGCTTTGTATTATCCTGAGCACCGCCTTGTTGACCTGCATTCATATCAGGACCAGCCTGTGCACCACCCTGAGCACCGCTCTGGGCATACATTTCAGCACTTGCAGCCTGGAATGCCGTATTCAGTTCGGCCATGGCAGAATCTACGGTAGCCAGGTCTTGAGCCTTATGGGCATCTTTCAGCTTCTGCAAAGCAGCTTCAATCGGAGCCTTCTTGTCGGCAGGGAGCTTGTCGCCGAGTTCCTTCAACTGATTTTCGGTTTGGAAAATCATAGAGTCGGCCTGGTTCAACTTGTCTACTTTCTCACGCTCTTTCTTATCTGCTTCGGCATTGGCTTCGGCTTCGGCTTTCATCTTTTCGATTTCTTCCTTGCTCAAACCGCTGGAAGCTTCGATACGGATAGCCTGTTCCTTACCGGTAGCCTTATCTTTGGCAGACACCTTCAAGATACCGTTGGCGTCGATATCGAATGTCACCTCAATCTGAGGAATACCGCGACGTGCCGGAGCAATACCTGTCAGGTTGAACTGGCCGATTGACTTGTTCTGTGCAGCCATCGGACGCTCACCCTGCAATACATGGATGGTAACCTCCGTCTGGTTGTCGGCAGCAGTAGAGAATGTCTCGCTCTTCTTGCAGGGGATGGTAGTGTTGGCATCAATCAGCTTCGTCATCACACCACCCATAGTCTCGATACCCATAGACAGCGGAGTAACATCCAGCAACACAACGCCCTTAATTTCGTCCGTCAAAACGGCACCCTGCACGGCAGCACCTACGGCTACTACCTCATCCGGATTCACACCCTTGGAAGGAACTTTACCGAAGAAGTCTTCTACCAACTTCTGTACAGCCGGGATACGTGAAGAACCACCTACAAGGATTACTTCATCGATGTCCGCATTGTTCAGACCAGCATCGCTCATAGCCTTCTTACAAGGTTCCAAACAAGCTTGAATCAAGTTGTGAGCCAGAGCCTCGAACTTGGCACGGGTCAACGTCTTCACCAAGTGCTTGGGCACACCGCCTACCGGCATGATGTACGGCAAGTTGATTTCAGTGCTTGTAGAAGAGGACAGTTCAATCTTAGCCTTTTCAGCAGCTTCCTTCAGACGTTGCATAGCCATCGGGTCTTGAGTCAGGTCGGCACCTTCGTCGTTCTTGAACTCCTGAACCAGCCAGTCGATGATTACCTGGTCGAAATCATCACCACCCAGGTGAGTGTCACCGTTGGTTGACAATACTTCGAACACACCGCCACCGAATTCGAGGATAGAGATATCGAATGTACCACCACCAAGGTCGAATACGGCAACCTTCATGTCCTTGTGAGACTTGTCAATACCGTAAGCAAGAGCTGCGGCAGTCGGCTCGTTCACAATACGCTTCACTTCAAGACCTGCAATCTGACCGGCTTCCTTCGTAGCCTGGCGTTGGGAGTCTGAGAAGTATGCGGGGACGGTAATTACAGCTTCTGTCACTTCTTGTCCCAGATAATCCTCGGCAGTCTTTTTCATCTTCTGCAGAATCATTGCAGAGATTTCCTGCGGGGTATAGAGACGTCCGTCGATGTCTACACGCGGAGTATTGTTGTCACCCTTTACTACTTTATAAGGCATACGGCCGATTTCTTTCTGTACCTGGTCCCAGTTTTCGCCCATGAAACGTTTGATGGAGAAAACCGTACGGGTGGGGTTCGTGATAGCCTGACGCTTGGCAGGATCACCGATTTTACGTTCGCCACCATCAACAAATGCTACTACTGAAGGAGTGGTGCGCTTGCCTTCACTGTTTGCAATTACTACAGGTTCGTTACCTTCGAATACTGCAACGCAAGAGTTTGTTGTTCCTAAGTCAATACCAATAATTTTTCCCATGATCGTTATTTTTTTTATTTGTTATTATTCTGTTTCGACGTCCGCCTCAGTGGCAGACGCCAATAAAAAGACAAACGTTGTGCCAAATTGTTCAGAGCAGCCGCAGATTTATACTTGTGGCAGTTTATCTGTCAGTTTGGCAGAATTAAAATCATTTTTTCTGTCGGAAATTACCATTTGTTAATTTCCATTCCATTCAAAAGCTCTACTTTTGTCGCCCGAATCAGAGATGATAAAACATGAACAACATTAATCATTTCCCTTGCATACCTTTAACCGTTCCTCCATGGAGAAAATATTGTTCCACCGTGGAGAAAATATCATTCCACCACGAGGGAAATATCGTTCCACCATGGTGGAACGATTAAGGATTAGTTAACATTGGGCTTAATCGTAGCAACGGAAATGATTGGTTTTCACATATTAAAGAAATAAATAAGATGAGTATGGAAAAGATGAGAGACAGTATCGACTTCAAGAACACGGACATCAAGACATTGTTCCGCAAACTATTGCTCCCTACTGTACTGGGGATGATTTTCTCCGCACTATTCGTTATCACCGACGGCATCTTTGTCGGAAAAGGAATCGGCAGTGATGCTTTGGCGGCGGTCAACATTGTGGCACCGCTATGGTTGTTTTCTACGGGTGTGGGACTTATGTTCGGCGTCGGCGCCTCTGTGGTAGCCTCCATTCATCTGTCACACGGAAAGGTCAAGGTGGCACGCATCAATATCACGCAGTCGGTAGTCATATCTTCCTTGTTGCTGATGTGCACCTCCACCCTATTCTGTTCATTTGCCCCGCAGGTGGTAAAGCTGCTCGGAGGGTCTGAACGGCTCACGCCATTGGCTGTGGAATACATGCTTTGGTTTGTGCCTTTCTCTCTGTTCACGGCATTGCTCAATTCGGGTATGTTTTTTCTGAGGCTGGACGGTTCGCCCAACTTCGCCATGATGTGCAATGGGGTGGCTGCCGTTCTGAACATCCTATTGGATTATCTGTTCATCTTCCCCTTTGGCTGGGGAATGTTCGGTGCTGCACTGGCAAGTGCCATAGGTACCACGGTAGGTGCATTGATGATAGTATTCTATCTGATGCGCCGCCGGTGCGCACTGCGCTTCCACCCCATTAAGATGAGCCGGAAAAGCATGCAACTGATGCGCCGCAACATTGGCTATATGTGCCGATTGGGTTCCTCCGCCTTCTTGTGCGAGGTGGCGATTGCCTGCATGATGTTTGTCGGCAACCAGGTGTTCATCCATTATTTGAAGGAAGACGGAGTGGCGGCATTCAGCATTGCCTGCTATTTCTTTCCTATTATATTTATGGTATATAATGCCATTGCGCAGTCGGCGCAGCCGATTATCAGTTATAACTACGGCCTGAACGAGAGCCAACGTGTCCACCGCACCTACTTGCTGGCACTGAAAACGGCCATAGGCTGCGGTGTATGTTTTGCCCTGGTCACAATATTCTGCAGTCCTGAAATTGTCGGTATGTTCATAGACCGCAGTTATCCGGCTTATGACATAGCGGTAAAAGGGTTGCCTTTGTATGCCACCGGCTTCGTGTTCTTTGCCGTCAACATCGTATCCATCGGCTATTTCCAGAGTGTGGAGCGTGCCAAATACGCCACAGTTATCACCCTGCTGCGTGGTTTTATCCTGCTGACAGCCTGCTTTTTCGGACTGCCCCTGCTATTGGGAGACCGGGGAATCTGGCTTGCCACTCCTCTTGCAGAAATGCTGACAACCCTCTTTATCCTCGTGATTTACATATCCGGGAAAAAGGAACATAAAGAAAAATCCGTATCTTTAGACAAGATGGGCTGCACCCCAACATAACTTTTTCATGCAAGCATAAAAGTCCTGTCTTCGGTTTACACTATCTTTGCAGCATGGAAACTATGATAAAGAAATTCTGCAAGAAGTATAAACTACCGGAAAACACTTTGCACGAACTTCTGTCACACATGGCAGAAGTTCGTTTCAGCAAGGGAGAACTCATTATCAGCGAAGGGGAAAGGAACAGCAACTTCTATCTTTTGAAGAAAGGCATCTGGCGCGCCTACTACCTGACAGACGGCACGGAAAACTCCCTTTGGTTCGCCGCACCGGGCGACACAGCTTTCTCATCGTGGGGATATGTGGACAGCGAGGTTTCCCTCATCAACATCGAATCGGTGAATGAAAGCATCGCCTATTGTATCAGTAAGCCTGAGCTGGAAGCCCTTTTTTCGCATTCCATAGACATGGCCAACTTCGGCAGAAGAATCTTTGAGCGGGAAATTCTGTCGGTAGACAGTTCCACAGTAGCCTACGGCACCCCTCCCACTGCCAAAGAAAGGTACATGACGCTGATGGAAGAGAATCCGGAACTGCTGCAGGATGTACCGCTCAAGTATCTGGCTTCTTATCTCTACATCACTCCGCAATCCCTGAGCCGGATACGCGCAGGATTAAAGAAAAAGTAAAAGACCTTTTTATGTCAAGATGCAAAAAAGGCTCTTAGCAGATTATTTCTGTAAGAGCCTTTTTTATTTCAACCTATCTTGTCAGTTCTTCACCAACACCATCACCAGGTTATTGTCAGCATCGTACAGCCCGATGCCTCCGCCTGCCAGCTTGCCAAAAGACTGAACGGAATTCAAGGCTTTCAGCACACGGTCTTCCACCTCCATATCAGGGCATGCCATCATGGTACTGATAACTTGCGGGAAAGAGATTGCCGACGGGTTTTCATCATCAACCTGGAAAGCGCCGTTAATCAGATTGCAACCCGCATTGCCGTGCAAGCGCTTTTCTGCAATATTAAATTCAATGAACGGCTGCTTCTCCATTCCGTCGGGAATAGCCTCGCCCGCAGCCTCACTAATTATCCACTTTCCTTCCAAATCAGACAACTTGGAAACGGATTCTTTCTTCTGCAACACGACTATGGGACGATTGGAAGCACCGCATAAAGCTATATTTTCCTTTCCCAGCTTCTTATACTTTTTCACTTTGTTCAAAGCCGACAACACATTATTTTCTACAGTCATATCCGGACAAGCCATACGGGTACTTGCCAAAGCGCCAAGGTCAATCGTGCCGGGCTTGGCATTCACGTCAAACGAACCCATCATACGGTTGCAACCACTGTTGCCAAATACTTTTCCAGTCTTTGTGTCAAAACCGATATAGGGAAATTCCTGACCCGGAGCAGGGACTACGGCAGTACCATTCACTTCAATAATATTCCACTCACCGCTGATGGAAGAAAGAGTTGCAGCATTTTTGGTTGATGCACAAGAAGACAAGCCCATCAACACGCTTGCCATGCATAGGGAAACAAATACTTTTTTCATTGTTATTCGTTGTTTAAGTTAATTTATTCAAGGGGCAAATATATAGAAAATAACCCAAATGCAAGTAATTTGTTTAATATTTGAAGCATTTGCCCCAAAGTATTTAGCAGGATTTTAATGTTTATCTAAGAATTAACCCTTATATTTGCTCTCCGTATTTTTTATAAACCTAATATAATAATATAGTACAAAGAAATGGGTAAAGTTCTTATTATCGGTGCAGGCGGTGTAGGTACCGTTGTTGCGCACAAAGTGGCTCAAAATCCTGATGTGTTTACAGAAATCATGATAGCCAGCCGCACCAAGTCCAAATGTGACGCTGTTGTCAAGGCAATCGGTAACCCGAACATCAAAACCGCCCAGGTAGATGCCGACAGCGTGGACGAACTGGTAGCACTCTTCAATAGTTTCAAACCCGAAATCGTCATCAACGTAGCCCTCCCCTACCAAGACCTCACCATCATGGAGGCTTGTCTGCAAAGTGGAGTCAACTATCTGGATACCGCCAATTATGAGCCGAAAGATGTTGCCCACTTTGAATACAGTTGGCAATGGGCCTATAAGAAACGCTTCGAAGATGCCGGACTGACCGCCATCCTCGGTTGCGGTTTCGACCCGGGAGTGAGCGGCATCTATACTGCATACGCCGCCAAACATCATTTTGACGAAATACAATATCTGGACATCGTAGACTGCAATGCCGGAAATCATCATAAAGCATTCGCCACCAACTTCAATCCGGAAATCAATATCCGTGAGATTACACAGAACGGCCGCTATTATGAAAACGGAGAATGGGTGACAACCAAGCCGCTGGAAATCCACAAAGACCTGACTTATCCGAACATCGGTCCGCGCGACTCCTACCTGCTTTATCACGAAGAACTGGAGTCTCTGGTGAAGAATTTCCCCACCATCAAGCGTGCACGCTTCTGGATGACGTTTGGACAAGAGTATCTAACCCACCTGCGCGTTATCCAGAACATCGGCATGGCACGCATAGACGAAGTGGAATATAACGGCATGAAGATTGTTCCGCTGCAATTCCTGAAAGCCGTCCTCCCCAACCCGCAAGACCTGGGCGAAAACTACGAAGGCGAAACATCCATCGGTTGCCGCATCCGCGGACTAAAGGATGGCAAAGAGCGTACCTACTATGTATATAACAACTGTAGCCACCAGGAGGCCTACAAGGAAACCGGTATGCAGGGCGTAAGCTATACCACCGGTGTGCCCGCCATGATTGGTGCCATGATGTTCCTCAAGGGATTGTGGAAAAAACCGGGTGTATGGAATGTTGAAGAATTCAATCCGGACCCATTCATGGAACAGCTCAACAAACAAGGCCTGCCTTGGCATGAGATTATCGACGGAGACTTGGAAGTTTGAAATTAATGATTAAACATTAATCATTATCCACTAATCATTAAACATTAACAAAGTGAATATAGGAGATAAAGCACCCGAAGTATTGGGTATCAACGAAAAAGGTGTAGAAATCCGCTTGAGCGACTATAAGGGAAAGAAGATTGTACTTTACTTCTACCCCAAAGCCATGACATCCGGCTGCACGGCACAAGCC
>NZ_JBCNZM010000065.1:15331-25025 GCF_040227615.1 Bacteroides sp. RTP31139st1_H2_RTP31139_211217
CAAGCCTGCAACCTGCGGGATAATTATGCCGACCTGCGCAAAGCCGGTTATGAAGTCATCGGCGTCAGTGTGGACAGCGAAAAGTCACACCAGAAATTTATTGAGAAAAACAATCTGCCTTTTACCCTGATTGCAGACACCGACAAGAAGCTGGTAGAACAATTCGGAGTATGGGGCGAAAAAAGCATGTATGGCCGCAAATATATGGGAACGTTCCGCACAACTTTCATCATTAATGAAGAAGGTATTGTAGAGCGTATCATCACTCCGAAAGAAGTGAAGACCAAAGACCATGCGGCACAAATTTTATAATCATTAAACATTAACAACGTGGCAAAAAAAGACGAACTGAATTTTGAAAATGGCAGCAATCTGGCATCGGGCGAAAAACTGAAAGCCTTGCAGGCTGCCATGGACAAGATAGAAAAGAGCTTTGGTAAAGGCTCTATCATGAAAATGGGCGACGAAAGCGTCGAACAAGTAGAAGTTATTCCCACAGGTTCCATCGGCCTCAATGTGGCTCTTGGCGTGGGAGGATATCCCCGCGGACGTATCATCGAGATTTACGGCCCGGAATCTTCCGGTAAGACAACCCTTGCCATTCATGCCATCGCTGAAGCGCAAAAGGCAGGAGGCATTGCCGCATTCATTGATGCAGAACATGCTTTCGACCGCTTCTATGCAGCAAAACTGGGTGTGGATGTGGACAATCTGCTGATATCACAGCCGGACAATGGCGAACAAGCACTGGAAATCGCAGAGCAACTGATCCGTTCCTCCGCTATTGACATCATTGTAGTGGACTCTGTGGCTGCCTTAACCCCGAAAGCTGAAATTGAAGGCGATATGGGTGACAACAAAGTAGGTCTGCAAGCCCGACTCATGTCACAAGCCTTGCGTAAACTGACGGCAGCTGTCAGCAAAACACGCACCACTTGTATCTTCATCAACCAGTTGCGCGAAAAAATCGGTGTCATGTTCGGCAATCCCGAAACAACTACCGGCGGTAATGCACTGAAGTTCTATGCCTCCGTACGTCTTGACATCCGTGGAAGCCAAGCCATCAAGAACGGCGATGAAGTAATCGGCAAGCAGACCAAAGTGAAAGTTGTGAAGAACAAGGTAGCTCCTCCTTTCCGTAGAGCGGAATTCGACATCATGTTCGGTGAAGGCATCTCCCGTGCAGGCGAAATCATTGACTTGGGTGCAGAGCTTGGCATCATCAAGAAAAGCGGTTCATGGTTCAGCTATAACGAGACGAAAATTGCCCAGGGACGCGACGCCGCCAAGCAGGTCATCCTTGACAATCCGGAACTGGCAGAAGAGCTGGAAGGGCTTATCTTTGCAGAATTGAGAAAAGACAAATAACAAAAAAACTTGCCAATAGAAAAACAAAACATTCTATTGGCAAGTTTCCCTAAAAAGGTTACCGCTTCCTATTCCATTTTTTCCAAACGTTCTTCCAAAGCCTCCATGCTTTTTTCAAAACGTTTCCATGTATCGGTATCCATTTGTTCTTTCAGATACTTGTTGTCTTTCAGTTTAGCTACATTTTCCAGCCCTTTCAATGCCAGTTCTTGCGAATGCTTCAATTCTCCAAGCCAATCGCGGTTCTTCAGCTTCTCTATCTCCGCCCAGTTTATATCCGGAAGCTGTATATTCACATTGTTCCCATTCCAGCTGGTATTCTGATACATCATGATATTCTGTATATCCTTCAAAGTCATATCACCTTCCAGATAAACAAATTTCAGAGTGGCTGCACCATCTACAATCATAATCAGCTCCTTCACCTTTTCCCCTTTACGGCTCATGTAGAATTCAGAACTGGAGACTGTTCCCTTCTGCTTCATCAGCAATTCATATCTGGAAGACTGCACCAAAGAACGAAGATCCTTACGCATTTCTTTCTTTACATTATTATCCATTGTAGAAAGTACCTGCACAGAGTTCAACTGTCCGGACACTTTCCCAATATAAACATCTTTAGTAAACAAGTTGGGATTCGTTTCTATCATTGCCTTGGATATGTAGACGGACGACACGCCTTTCATATCTCCATACTTGTTGAATAGGTTCTTCTGTGCCTGGCAAAGCAAAGGCAACATCAGCAGTACACCTGCCAAAATCATTTTCATTGTTTTCATATCAGATTATTGTTGAATTTCTTTTCTTACTTCCTGGTTCACCTTCGTTACGTCTATCCGCGTTTCCTCTATCTGCTCAATTCCCTTGTTCAGATTCGCAGACACCTCGATTAAAGTGGCCTGCAATGCCTTATAAGCAGCTTCCGGATCAGAGAAAGTGTCCTGAGGTGTAGGAGGACGCATATCCTCTCCCATGTTCGTAATGCCATAACCTACACCTACAAGAACCAGAATGGTGGCAGCAATACCTCCTATCCAGCGCCAATTACGTTTGGCCTTGTTCCGGTGGAAAAAACGTTGTTCCTCTTCAGCCTTTTCATCAATCATCCGGCTCAGTTTATCCTCCAATCCGGCGGGAACATTATCCACCACTTTCCCGGGAAAAAAGCTGAGAAAGAGTTTCTTGTCCTTCTGCAAGTGCTCGGGCACTTCTTCGGTTCTGAAAGCTTCCTTCAACAACTCTTCTTCCTGCTCGTTGGTATTCCCTTCATAAAATTCGGCGAGCAGCCTTTCAATTTCCTCGACTGTCATAGTTACTCCATTTATTAAATTCCTCACGTATCTTTTTTCTTGCCCGGGACAACAGTACACGGACATTGGTAGCATTCAATCCCGTGACCTGCTCTATCTCTTCATAAGAACATCCCTTGACATCACGCAACGTTACTATTTTCTGCTGTTGCACCGGCAGATGGGCAATGATGTGCCTTACCTGCTGCGCTTCATCCCTCACTTCAAAGTTATCTGCTTGAGACATATTATGCACTTCGGCCAACTCCACACTCTGTCTGCTCAAAGTATACTTTCCCGAACGAAGCAAATCAAAGCACATATTTTTCACCAGAGTAACGCTGAATGCTTCCGGATTACTGATAATGGCCAGTCCTTCCCGCTTGTCCCACAACTTCAGATAAGCTTCCTGCACCAAATCTTCAGCATCGGCAGCATTCTCCAATAGTCTATAAGCTATGCAGTACAACTTGCGATGATATGGCAGAAACTCTTTTTTAAAACTTTCAGCGTCCATGGGCTATTTATCAATAGTAGATTCCTGTTTATACCCTTCAGACGTAGGAGGAAAGGATTTTGTTACACGGCCAGGAAGAAAAAATGGAAAAAAAATGAAAACACCAATAGCACCAGCCCAAGAGTGCGTTTATTTCAAGACATCAGCAATCCGCTTTTTAAGATTCAATTTTGCAATGTCTTCAGGCTTCAGCTCAAGCTCCACCAACACCTTCGCTGTGGAGAGTCTGTATTCCTGCTCTAACGTATCATAATTTATCTGTTCCTTATGAATGGAATACAACAAAGCAAAATCGTAGTTCAAGGCACGTGAGACATTATACAACGTATCCGTATCAATACTTTTTCTCGTAAGCATATAGTCTACACTTTGAGGCTTAACTTTCAGTCTTCGTGCAAGTTCCGCCTTGGTAACCTGCTGTTCAAGCATCACGTTCTTGATTATCTCTCCGATGTATATATTACTTTTTTCCATTTATATGAAGGTACAAATTAATCATTCATATTATAAGGAACACCAATACCAATTTGTCTGTATGTATCGTTCTTTTTATTCATAATTCGTTTGTTTTATCAAATATTTTATGATACTTTTGCAACATATTCATATAAACAAACAAATAATATCTGCTATCATGAATTTACTGACATGTATTCTCATAGCCATCCCTATCGGCATTATTTTTATTATGCTATGGATATACAATGACTACCGGAAATATAAGAAGAAAAATAAGCTGGCCATTTTGCTGTTTCTCCTATTTCCAACCACTTTATCTGCACAATACGTTGATGCGGGATGCCAAGTATCCTTTAAATGGCTGGAGAACCAAAAAGGGAAATTAGAGTATACAAAAGATGGGGTTACTTATAAGTTTATTCCAAACGACTCCCAATGGGAAATTATAATTTGCAACAACTCTTCAGAAGATATCCGAATAAACTGGAAAAATATGCAATTCATTGTGGATGGAAGAAGCTCAGAAGTCAAATACCCCATACTGGCAGAAGCGGAAACTCCCTTTGCAATTATAAAAAGCCAGGCAGAAACAAGCCAAAAGATTGGTGTGACAACTTATACGGCAAATAACTCTCAAATATACAACAAGAAAGATATTCGGAAAGGAAGGAATTCCTCCATTACCATTATCCTTCCCATATCTATCGGTAAGCACCCTCAATTCTTCACCTCTTTCGACTTTATCATCAAAAAAGTGAACTAACTATGACTTCTCAAGATATAAAAAAACAGCTGAAAGAACCACATTTCTGGAACATTGTATTAACTGGTCAGCACGCCGAACCGAGGACAAAAGCAATGCTGGAAGCAAAAGGTATCATAACTTGGCTTCCACTTGCTCCGGTCCGGCGTCAATGGGGAAGGATATTAAAAGAAATACACACCCCGGTTATCCCGAGATGTGTATTCGTCTATATATCCAATGAGGAAAGAAATACGTTGCAAAAATCCTACCGACTTCTTCAACCGGAAGTTATACTTCAAGAACTGCCGGACCGATGCAATCAGAACAAGTAGATATATGCCAACGTGCTCACACTAATCACTATCCACAACAAGGTGCCTTGTATCAAGGGCTTGATGCCTACTGCCTTCAGTACATCACGTGACAGAGAGGCACCGATAAAGAACAGAGTGATAGTCAGCGTCTTGCGGGCCAAAGAATTGATTCCCTCCCCAATCATGGCACCCGTTTCGGTAGTCCCCAGCACATAAGTATTGAAAATCATAGCCAGCACAAAGAAGAAGATGAACCAGGGAATACTGATTTTCTGTCCCTTACTCTTAAAGATGAACGAAGTTACCAGAGCCAAAGGAATAATCCATAAGGCACGTGTCAGCTTTATAGTCGTTGCCACCTTCAGGGCCTCCTCGCCATATGCGGCACCTGCCCCCACTACCGAACTCGTATCATGTATGGCAATGGCCGCCCATGTGCCGAACTCATGCTGGCTCATGTTCAAAGCGTGGCCTATCATCGGAAAAACAAACAATGCAATGGCATTCAATATAAAAATGGTGCCCAATGCCACAGACATCTCGCTATCCTTTGCCTTCAACACCGGCCCCACAGCCGCAATGGCACTGCCTCCGCAGATAGCCGTACCGGAGCTGATAAGATAGGAAGTGTCACGGTCCACTTTCAGGAACTTACGTCCTATGAGCCAGCCGATGAGCAATGTCCCCACTACAGAAATAATCGTGAACTCCATTCCTTCCTTGCCCGAAGCCAGAGAAGCCTGCAGATTCATTCCAAATCCTAACCCTACAACAGAGTATTGCAACAGGTACTTTGAAGTCTTCTTATTGAACTTCGGATGTGCCTGCCCACACAGCAACGCAAAGGCCAACCCCAAGAACAACGCCAACGGCGGAGTGACCCATGCCGAATAGGCATGCATACCGGGCACATAATCCAGCAGCAGAAAGAAGGAGAGGACAACCAGAAGAGATACATAAATAAATTTATTATTACTTTGAAGAAAAGGCATATTAATGCTTTTAGCCAAAACTCGATTTGAAGCCATACTGTTTATTTTACTATTATTACTAATGTTTATTCCTTAATTTTCCGGATGCAAAGGTAGTTCTATTTTAGTACACCCGCCAATCGTTTCTACTTATAGACTATAACTTATTGTTATCGGGACATAAACATATAGTTCATAAAGGCTTGTGACAACCCTCCTTCCTGCCCTTGCAACTGGACAAAGCAGAAGACGCGAAGCATGGGCATATCCTTTATCTCGACCACGCGGAAAGTGCCTGCCGCCAGTTCCTTGCAGATGGAACGGATAGACACGATTCCCATGCAATCGGAGTTTTCAAGAAAGAGCTTGATGCTTTCGGTACTACCCAGATACATCAGTACATGGAGTGAGGAAAGCTTGACGCCGTGCTTCTGGAGTGAGCGTTCTATCACGTCCAGCGTACCCGAACCGCGCTCACGAAGCACTAAAGGAATAGCGGGCAAATCCTGGGGAGTAATCTCTTCGGGCAATTGTAAACGGCTTTTGGAATGGACTACCGCTACCAGTTCATCCTCAAGAAAAGTAGTATACTTCAGATTGGGAAGGCGGAAAACCCCTTCCACCAATCCCAAGTCAATGCGGTGTTCCTGCAAAGCGGCTTCTATTTCCCGGGAATTTCCATTGAGCAAGGACAAGTTGACCTGCGGAAACTTGCCGATAAAACTGCCCAGCCACGGAGGAAGCACATACTGCGCAATGGTAGTGCTGGCTCCCAACTTGAGTTCGCCAATATATTCGTTATGTAACAAGTGCATTTCATATTCCAGCCGTTTATAGTCCTCCAATATCCGTTCGCAATGCTCCAAAAGCAGCCGGCCCGACTCGGTCAAACTGATTTTACTTCCCTGCCGGTCGAAAAGCCTCGTCTGGTAAGTGGCCTCCAGCTCCTGGATATGCTTGGTTATAGCCGGCTGACTTACAAACAACTCTTGCGAAGCCTTTGTAAAACTCAAGTTCTTGGCAACAGACTGAAACACTTTTAAACGGAAATCACTCATATACTTCTTATATCTTATAACTCGTCAGACTTGATGCCGAATGCATGCGCCAAAGAATAAAACACCGGCTCCAGGCGGCAATACACCGGGCTCAGAGGTTCCTCCGTGATGAAGTACACAACTTTGCCCCGTTCTTCTTCACTCTTGTCTTTGAAGAAACCCGCCAGCTTCTCCTCCACTCCATTACCATATACCTGATGGAAAGGCAACAGCATCAAACACTTCACATCCGCAGAATCAAGCGCCAGGTTCATCAGGTCAAGAAACAACTCTTCGGTAGAGACTAAACCGGAAGAGGTGACGGAAGAAAATGCAAATTCGCCCAGCGGCGTACGGCATGCCTGGTGATTCAGTTTATTCACATCGGATGGTTCACAACACTTCAGCACGTCCGCTGCCGGAGTATGCACCAGCAACACTTCCACCTCATTTTCTTGTTCTCTCAAGCCGGCGTCCAATGCCAGATAGCTCAACCATGCCGGCAGGTCAACATCGGGTAGCTTCCGTCCCAACTTACCTTCCAAAAAGTTCTTTGCACCATATACCACTTCATTCAGAAATGCAACATCTATCAATATCACATTTGCCGGAAACTTTATCTTATCCTCCATTATCTTCTATTTTAATACGTGATTATACATAATGCTCCTCTGCAAGCGGAGCTCCAAAAACCTACCACACAGAAAGCACAAAACTTTGAAGCAGTAAAAGTACGACAAATTTATCAATAACTTGTATCATCCCAAACAATTAATCTATATCTCCGAAGCGGAAAGAGAATATCCTTCCTCCGCAACACGGGAACCTTGGAGCTGGAACACGAAGACTTAGCTACTAAAACATATAGGCCCTCACTACATGAGATGTGCATCTCGTACTACATGAGATGTACACCTCGTACTACATGAGATGCACATCTCATGCATGACATCCTTATTTGCCCTTCTCTTTAACCAATAGAGTTTAATACGAAAAGGAACTTTGCTCCAACTTCTTATCTAAAGAAGTAGAAAGAAACAAAACGACTGATTTACAGACAATTTGTCATTTTACATATTTTATATGCAGACAATTTGTCCGAAATGTGCCAATGGCAAATCTTTTGCGCCTTCCCAAGTGTTATGAAACTGATAAAATAGAAAGGAGAACAAAATATGAACTTTAACAACTTTACCATTAAAGCGCAAGAAGCAGTGCAGGAGGCTGTGAACCTGGTACAAAGCCGTGGACAGCAGGCCATCGAGCCCGTGCATGTACTTCAAAGCGTGATGAAAGTAGGTGAAAATGTCACCAACTTCATCTTCCAGAAGCTGGGCATGAACGGTCAGCAGATAGCACTTGTACTGGACAAGCAAATTGATTCTCTGCCCAAGGTATCCGGCGGAGAGCCATACCTGAGCCGTGAAACGAACGAAGTGTTCCAGAAGGCCACCCAATATTCCAAGGAAATGGGTGATGAATTCGTCTCCCTGGAACCGGTACTGCTGGCTTTGCTGAATGTGAAAAGCACTGCATCCACCATTCTGAAAGATGCCGGGATGACGGAACGCGAACTGCGGGAAGCCATCAACGAACTGCGAAAAGGAGAAAAAGTAACTTCACAATCCAGCGAAGACACTTACCAGTCATTGGAAAAGTATGCCATCAATCTGAACGAAGCAGCCCGCAGCGGCAAACTGGATCCCGTCATCGGCCGTGACGAAGAGATACGGCGTGTCCTGCAGATTCTGAGCCGGCGTACCAAGAACAACCCGATTCTTATCGGTGAACCGGGTACCGGTAAAACGGCCATCGTAGAGGGACTTGCCCACCGTATCTTGCGTGGAGACGTCCCCGAGAACTTGAAGAACAAACAAGTCTACTCCCTGGATATGGGTGCACTGGTGGCCGGCGCCAAGTACAAAGGCGAATTTGAAGAACGTCTGAAGGCCGTTATCAACGAAGTTAAGAAGTCCGAAGGAGACATCATCCTCTTCATTGATGAAATCCATACCCTGGTGGGTGCCGGCAAGGGGGAAGGCGCCATGGATGCCGCCAACATCCTGAAACCCGCCCTGGCACGCGGTGAACTGAGGAGCATCGGGGCCACTACCCTCGATGAATATCAGAAGTATTTCGAAAAGGACAAAGCGTTGGAACGCCGCTTCCAGATTGTCATGGTGAACGAACCGGATACACTGAGCACCATTTCCATTCTGCGTGGTCTGAAGGAACGTTATGAGAACCATCACCACGTACGGATTAAAGACGATGCCATCATCGCCGCCGTAGAGTTGAGCAACCGTTACATCACCGACCGTTTCTTGCCGGACAAGGCTATCGACCTGATGGACGAAGCCGCTGCCAAACTGCGTATGGAAGTCGATTCAGTACCGGAAGAACTGGACGAAATCTCGCGCAAGATAAAGCAGCTGGAGATTGAACGCGAAGCCATCAAGCGCGAAAACGACAAGCCCAAACTGGAACAAATCGGCAAAGAACTTGCCGAGCTGAAGGAGCAGGAAAACTCGTACAAGGCGAAATGGCAAAGTGAAAAGACCCTTGTCAACAAAATCCAGCAGAATAAGGTGGAAATAGAGAACCTGAAGTTCGAGGCCGACAAAGCAGAACGGGAAGGCGACTATGGCCGGGTGGCCGAAATCCGTTACGGCAAACTGCAAGCGCTGAACCAGGAGATTGAAGAAACGCAGCAAAAACTGCACGAAATGCAGGGTGACAAGGCCATGATTAAAGAGGAAGTGGACGCTGAAGACATCGCCGACGTAGTATCCCGCTGGACCGGCATACCGGTAAGCAAGATGCTGCAAAGCGAAAAGGACAAACTGTTGCATCTGGAGGCAGAATTACACCAACGGGTTATCGGGCAGGACGAAGCCATCGAAGCCGTATCCGATGCCGTACGCCGTAGCCGTGCCGGACTGCAAGACCCGAAACGTCCTATCGGCTCATTCCTTTTCCTGGGAACCACCGGTG
>NZ_JBCNZM010000066.1:0-24741 GCF_040227615.1 Bacteroides sp. RTP31139st1_H2_RTP31139_211217
TATCCGCTACGCCTTGCCTACCATTACTGGAAAACGACCGGTGATACAAGCATCTTCGATGCCGAGTGGATAAAAGCAATCCAAAACATCCTGACCACCTTCCGCGACCAACAGCGCCGTGACGGACGCGGTTCCTACCATTTCCAGCGGGTAACTGAACGCGCACTGGACACGATGACCAACGACGGCTGGGGCAATCCGGTGAAACCGGTCGGACTGATTGCATCTTCTTTCCGCCCTTCCGATGACGCCACCACCTTCCAATTCCTGATACCCTCCAACTTCTTCGCCGTATCTTCGCTGCGTAAGGCAGCCGAGATTCTGACTGAAGTCAATAACCGCCCGGAGCTTGCAAAAGAATGTACCGACCTGGCCGGAGAAGTAGAAACCGCCCTACGAAAATACGCTACCTACAACCATCCCAAATACGGCACCATCTATGCCTTCGAGGTAGACGGTTTCGGCAACCACCTTCTGATGGACGACGCCAATGTACCGAGCCTTATCGCACTGCCCTATCTGGGCGATGTGGACATCAACGATCCTATTTACCAGAACACCCGTCGTTTCGTATGGAGCGAGGATAACCCATACTTCTTCAAAGGTACGGCAGGCGAAGGCATTGGAGGTCCGCACATCGGCTACGACATGATTTGGCCGATGAGCATCATGATGAAAGCCTTCACAAGCCAGAACGATGAAGAGATTAAAACTTGCGTGAAGATGTTGATGGATACAGAAGCCGGAACCGGCTTTATGCACGAGTCTTTCCACAAAGACAATCCCGCCAAGTTCACCCGCGCCTGGTTTGCATGGCAAAACACATTGTTTGGCGAACTCATTCTAAAACTGGTGAACGAGGGCAAGCTAGACTTGCTGAACAGCATACAGTAAAAAAACATTTATCCCCCCTGGATTCTGTGGATGAATGTAATAATCAACCACTCCAGGGGGAATATTATCACTCCTCCCTCCCATCATCTTCCGGTAAGTAGTAACGTTCACAAAATAGACGGGAAGTTAACAAAAAAAGTTTCAGAAGTTAATACTAAAACAAGAAAGAGTTAAGAAAGAGCTTTATCCCAAACTTTGGTTTTTCCAAACCAAGCCTGGGGATAGAGAAACCAAGTCTTGGTTTAGATATCCGCAAAGCTGGGAAAGAAGTTTCCCACCCAAGACACCATT
Source organism: Bacteroides sp. RTP31139st1_H2_RTP31139_211217 (assembly GCF_040227615.1). Taxonomy (NCBI): domain Bacteria; kingdom Pseudomonadati; phylum Bacteroidota; class Bacteroidia; order Bacteroidales; family Bacteroidaceae; genus Bacteroides; species Bacteroides sp. RTP31139st1_H2_RTP31139_211217. The sequence continues at coordinate 1,186 of NZ_JBCNZM010000066.1, forward strand.
CCACCAACAAGCGACTTTCAAACCAAAGACCGTCATCCTCAACCGAATCTTTTCAAAAGAGACTACACGAATCCCCCACCAGCAAAGCGTTTCAAAAGCAGCTTCATTATCAAATGAATAAGCTATCAACAAGGTGTTGAAAACTTCTTCCTAAGATTTTAGTTAAAAGATTGTGGGGAATTGTGGGGAAATGTGTATTTTTACCGTCGCTTATTATAATAAGGTGAGAAATGATACAATTTTTAGGTAATATCGAGGCTAAGGCGGATGCAAAAGGAAGAGTTTTCATCCCGGCCACCTTCCGGAAACAGCTGCAAGCCGCTTCTGAAGAAAGACTCGTGTTGCGTAAGGACGTGTATCAGGATTGCCTGGTGCTCTACCCGGAAAGTGTATGGTTTGCCACTCAAAACCAACTTCGCTGCCGGCTGAATAAATGGAACGCCAAACAACAAATGATTTTCCGCCAGTTCGTAAGTGACGCGGAAGTCATGACCCCTGACGGGAACGGACGCATCCTGCTCCCAAAACGTTACCTGCAAATGGCGGGTATACAAAGTGATGTCCGCTTCATTGGTGTGGACAACACAATAGAAATCTGGGCTAAGGAACGTGCCGACCAACCATTCATGAACCCCGACGAGTTCAGCGAGGCTCTTGAAGAACTGCTGGGAGACGAAAATATTTGTTGTAACGAAAATAAGCTATAAACAACAGATGATGAAAGAAGAAACAACATATCACATCCCCGTATTGCTGATGCCGAGCGTAGATGCAATGAACATCCGTCCGGACGGCACGTATGTAGACGTAACGTTTGGTGGAGGAGGACATTCGCGCGAGATACTGTCCCGCCTGGAAGACGGCGGCCGGCTGCTGAGCTTCGACCAGGACGAGGATGCGGAACGTAACATTGTGAACAACCCGCATTTTACATTCGTACGCAGCAACTTCCGCTACCTGCACAACTTCCTACGCTATCACGGCATCGAAAAAGTGGATGCCATACTTGCCGACCTCGGCGTATCTTCCCATCACTTTGATGACAGCGAACGGGGATTCTCCTTCCGCTTCGACGGGGCACTGGATATGCGTATGAACAAGCGTGCCGGCCTGACCGCTGCCGACATCGTGAATACCTACGAAGAAGAAAAGCTGGCCGATATTTTTTATCTGTACGGCGAACTGAAGAACAGCCGGAAACTGGCATCTGTCATCGTTAAGGCACGGGCTACGCAGAGAATTGCCACCATCGGCGAATTTCTGGAAATCGTCAAGCCACTCTTCGGCCGCGAACGCGAGAAGAAAGAACTGGCAAAAGTATTCCAAGCATTGCGCATTGAGGTAAACCAGGAAATGGAAGCACTGAAAGAAATGCTGTATGCGGCAACAGAAGCGCTAAAGCCGGGAGGCCGCCTGGTGGTGATAACCTATCACTCCCTGGAAGACCGTATGGTGAAGAATATCATGAAAACCGGCAACGTGGAAGGCAAGGCCGAAAAAGATTTTTTCGGGAACGTATTGACCCCGTTCCGGCTAGTCAACAACAAAGTGATTGTACCGGACGAGGAAGAGATAGAGCGCAATCCGCGTTCGCGCAGCGCCAAGCTGAGAATTGCAGAAAGAGTAATGAATGATTAGTGACTAGCAATGGAAAAGAAGCAAGAAGAAAAGAATACGGAAAAGGTGAAAAAACGCACCTCACTGAAGAACATCATCGGAGGCGACATTCTGGCCACAGACTTCTTCCGCCGCCAAGCCGGATTGTTGTTCCTTATCATGGTGCTTATCATTATTTACATCAACAACCGTTACGAATGCCAACTGCAACTGATAGAGATAGACAATCTTAAAAAAGAGCTGATAGACATCAAGTACGATGCCCTGACACGCAGTTCGGAATTGATGGAGCGGAGCCGCCAATCACGCATCGAGGAATACATCGCCACCAAAGAAAGCGATTTGCAGACTTCCACTAATCCACCGTACTTACTAAAATAATGGAGAATTGAGGATTAAAGTAATTTCAATAGTACATCGTAAATCGTTAAATCGTAAATAACATTGGCTGTAAATAAAAAAAACATAATGACCCGTTACTTCTTCGTCGTCCTACTCATGGGGTTGGTGGGGATAGCTATTGTTGTGAAAGGCGCCATGATTATGTTTGCCGAGCGACAGTACTGGCACGATGTAGCCGACCGCTTCGTAAAAGAGAATGTAACGGTGAAGCCCAACCGGGGAAATATCCTGTCCTCGGATGGCAAACTGATGGCAAGTTCGCTGCCGGAATATAAAATATATATGGACTTCATGTCCGGCGAAAGGGACGAGAAGCGCCGCAAAAAGGACCAGCAGCGCAAGGATTCTATCTGGAAAGCCAATTTCGATTCCATCTGTATCGGGCTTCATCAGATTTTTCCGGACATCAGTGCCGCCACCTTCAAAAGCCATCTGCGCAAGGGGCGGGAGATGAAGAGCCGGAACTACAACATTCTTCCCAACCGCAACCGGCGCATCTCTTACATTCAGTATAAGGAAGCCAAGCGGTTACCCGTATTCAAGATGAACAAGTACAGAGGCGGGTTCCACGAACAGATATACAACCAGCGTAAAAAGCCGTTCGGTTCTTTGGCAGCCCAAACCCTGGGCCGTCTCTATGCCGATACAGCCATGGGAGCCCGTAACGGCATTGAACTGGCCTTCGACACCCTGCTGAAAGGACGGAACGGTATTACCCACCGTCAGAAGGTGATGAATAAATACCTGAATATCGTAGACCTTCCCCCGGTAGACGGTTGTGACATCATATCCACCCTCGACGTAGGCATGCAGGACATCTGCGAAAAAGCCCTGGTAGACAAGTTGAAGGAAATCAATGCCAATGTCGGGGTAGCCGTACTGATGGAAGTGGCTACCGGAGAAGTAAAGGCCATTGTCAACATGATGAAAGCCGGAGACGGCAATTACTACGAAATGAACAGTAATGCCATCAGCGATATGTTGGAACCGGGCTCCACCTTCAAGACAGCCTCCATTATGGTTGCACTGGAAGATGGCAAGATAACCCCGGATACCGAGGTAGACACGGGCAACGGTATTATGAATATGTACGGCAGCAAGATGAGAGACCACAACTGGCACCGGGGAGGTTATGGAAAGATAGATGTGACACGTATTCTGGAAGTTTCTTCCAATGTGGGCGTCTCCTACCTCATCGACAAGCACTACAAGGATAATCCGCAGAAGTTCGTGGACGGTTTGAAGCGCATGAGCATCGACCAGCCGCTTCATCTGCAAATACCCGGTGAAGGGAAGCCCAACATCAAAGGACCCAAAGAGCGTTATTTTGCCAAAACGACTTTGCCGTGGATGAGTATCGGCTACGAGACTCAGGTACCTCCTATGAACATACTGACCTTCTACAATGCCATAGCCAACAACGGGGTCATGGTACGCCCCAAGTTTGTGAAAGCAGCGGTAAAGGACGGTGAGGTAGTGAAAGAATATCCTACGGAAGTAATCAATCCCAAGATATGTTCCGACCATACCCTGACACAGATCCGCGAAATCCTTCGGAAAGTGGTATCGCAAGGTCTGGCAAAACCCGCCGGCAGCAAGCAATTCTCCGTATCGGGCAAGACGGGTACGGCACAGATTTCACAAGGAGCCGCCGGATATAAGTCGGGACGGGTGAATTACCTTGTAAGTTTCTGCGGATATTTCCCCTCGGAAGCACCCAAATACAGTTGCATCGTTTCCATTCAGAAGCCTGGGTTACCAGCTTCAGGCGGTCTGATGGCAGGTAGTGTCTTTGGGAAAATAGCAGAAAGAGTTTATGCCAAAGACCTGCGTTTTGACATACGCAGTGCCATAGACAGTACCACCAATGTGATTCCTCCCGTGAAAGCCGGAGAGATGAACGAAGCACTCCTTGTACTGAATGATTTGAAAGTGCCCGTTCAGAAACAGTTCGCCGGACAAAAGAAAAAGGAACAGTGGGGGCATACACAAGCAGCTCCGTCGGCAGTCATCCTGCAAGACCAGGAACCGGCCTCGGGCACCGTGCCCAGCGTGGTAGGTATGGGAGCGAAAGATGCTGTCTACCTTTTAGAGAGTAAAGGACTGAAAGTAAGGCTAAACGGCGTAGGACGGGTGAGGAACCAGTCCATAGCAAGCGGTAGCCGGATAGTGAAAGGACAAACCATAGCCCTGACACTACGTTAACATGAGAATAAACAAGATTTGGATATACACTATATATAATAAGGTATGAGATTAAGTGATTTGTTGCAAACAATACAGCCGGTCCGGATTACCGGAAGTACAAGCATGGAGATAACGGGGGTGAATATAGATTCCCGCCTGATAGGAACCGGACATCTGTTCATGGCCATGCGTGGTACGCAGACCGACGGGCATGCCTATATTCCGGCTGCCATCGATAAAGGGGCTGTTGCAGTATTGTGTGAAGAATTGCCGGAAGAGCTTAAGGCCGGCATCACCTACATTCAGGTGAAAGACAGTGAAGATGCCGTAGGGAAAGTGGCTACCACTTTCTATGGCGACCCTACATCCAAGATGGAACTCATCGGCGTGACCGGAACCAACGGAAAAACAACCGTTGCCACCTTATTATATAATACTTTCCGCTATTTCGGCTACAAGGTCGGACTGGTTTCCACTGTATGCAATTACATCGACGACCTGCCCGTACCGACCGAACACACCACCCCGGACCCGATAACCCTGAACCGCCTGCTCGGAGAAATGGCAGATTCCGGCTGCAAGTATGCCTTCATGGAAGTCAGTTCCCATTCCATTGCCCAAAAGCGCATCAGCGGTCTGAAGTTTGCCGGCGGTATTTTCACTAATCTGACCCGCGACCATCTGGATTATCATAAAACGGTGGAGAACTACCTCAAAGCCAAGAAAAAGTTCTTCGACGAACTGCCAAAAGGAGCTTTCAGCCTGACCAACCTGGATGACAAGAACGGACTTGTGATGACGCAGAATACCCGTTCGAAGGTATACACCTACTCTTTGCGTAGTCTTAGCGACTTCAAAGGCAAAGTCTTGGAGTCTCATTTCGAGGGAATGTTGCTCGACTTCAACAATCACGAACTGGCAGTACGTTTCATCGGAAAGTTCAATGCCTACAACCTGCTGGCGGTATTCGGTACTGCCATATTGCTTGGCAAGAAAGAAGAGGATGTACTGGTTGCCCTCAGCACGCTGCATCCGGTAACCGGCCGCTTCGATGCCATCCGTTCACCGAAAGGCTACACCGCCATTGTGGACTATGCGCATACTCCAGACGCCCTGGTCAATGTATTGAACGCCATTCACGGAGTGCTGGAAGGAAAAGGGAAAGTGATTACCGTTGTGGGCGCCGGCGGCAACCGCGACAAAGGCAAGCGTCCCATCATGGCCAAAGAATCCGCCCGCTTGAGCGACCGGGTCATCATCACCTCCGATAACCCGCGCTTTGAAGAGCCGCAGGACATCATCAACGACATGCTGGCGGGACTGGATAAAGACGACATGCAGAAAACCATCAGCATCACCGACCGCCGCGAAGCCATCAAGACAGCCTGCATGCTGGCACAGCCGGGAGACGTGATTCTCGTTGCAGGCAAGGGGCATGAGAATTATCAGGAGATTAAAGGCGTGAAACACCATTTTGACGACAAAGAGATATTAAATGAGATAATGTGCTAATATGCCAATGTGCTAATCGCCATGCGTCATGTAGGATATTCATTCCTTTACCAGCAGATATACCAGACTATCAATTAGCATATTGGCACATTAGCACATTAAACAATTAAATAATTAACATCATGTTATACTATTTATTTCAATGGTTAGACAAATATGACTTCCCCGGTGCGGGCATGTTTGGCTATACATCCTTCCGTTCGTTGATGGCAATCATTCTGGCATTGCTCATTTCGAGTATCTGGGGAGATAAGTTCATCAATCTACTGAAACGCAAGCAGATTACTGAAACGCAACGTGATGCCAGCATCGACCCGTTCGGCGTAAACAAGGTGGGAGTACCCAGCATGGGCGGTGTCATCATTATTTTTGCCATACTCATTCCTTGCCTACTACTGGGCAAATTGAGCAATATTTATATGATATTGATGCTGATTACCACAATCTGGCTGGGGTCGCTGGGCTTTGCCGACGACTACATCAAGATATTCAAGAAGGACAAGGAAGGCCTGCACGGTAAGTTCAAAATCATCGGTCAGGTAGGCTTGGGACTTATCGTCGGACTGACTCTCTACCTCAGTCCGCAGGTGGTTATCCGCGAGAACATAGAAATAGAGAAACCGGACGGACAGATAGAAGTGGTGCATGCCGCCAAGGAAATCAAGGCAACACAGACCACCATCCCATTCTTCAAGAGCAACAACTTCGACTATGCCGACCTAGTGGGCTTCATGGGTGAACATGCCCAGACAGCAGGTTGGATACTGTTTGTGATTATCACGATTTTCGTAGTTACCGCCGTCAGCAACGGAGCCAACCTAAATGACGGAATGGACGGAATGGCGGCAGGGAACTCTGCCATTATCGGACTGACCTTGGGAATACTCGCCTACGTATCGAGCCACATTGAATATGCCGGCTACCTGAATATCATGTACATTCCCGGCTCGGAAGAACTGGTAATCTTTATCTGTGCCTTCATCGGTGCACTTATCGGCTTCTTGTGGTACAATGCCTATCCGGCCCAGGTATTCATGGGCGATACGGGCAGTCTGACCATTGGAGGAATCATCGCAGTATACGCCATCATTATTCACAAGGAACTGCTGATACCCATCCTTTGCGGTATCTTCCTGGTGGAGAACCTTTCGGTCATCCTGCAACGCCTCTACTACAAGGCAGGCAAGCGGAAAGGCGTGAAACAACGTCTCTTCAAAAGAACACCGATACACGACCACTTCCGCACTTCCATGAGCCTGATAGAGCCGGGATGCAGCGTAGTATTCACCAAACCGGACAAGCTGTTCCACGAATCCAAAATCACCATCCGCTTCTGGATTGTGACGATTGTATTGGCAGCGATAACGATTATAACATTAAAGATTAGATAATAATTATTCAATATGCTAATGTGCCAATGTGCTAATTGCCATGCGGCACGACAGCGCAGCTCATTAGCACATTGGCACATTAATCATATTAGTACATTATGAGAATTGTAGTATTAGGAGCTGGCGAAAGCGGCGCAGGCGCTGCCGTACTGGCCAAAGTGAAAGGATTCGACACGTTCGTCTCCGACATGTCCGCCATCAAAGACAAATACAAGGAACTGCTGGATAAATACGGCATTGCCTGGGAAGAGGGACACCACACAGAAGAGTTGATTCTGAATGCTGACGAAGTGGTGAAAAGTCCCGGTATCCCCAACGACGCACCGCTCATTATGAAATTAAAGGAAAAAGGTACGCCCATCATCTCTGAGATAGAGTTTGCGGGACGGTACACTGACGCAAAGATGGTCTGTATCACCGGCTCGAACGGAAAGACTACAACCACCTCGCTCATTTATCACATCTTCAAGAGCGCAGGCCTGAACGTCGGCCTCGCCGGCAACATCGGCAACAGTCTGGCCTTGCAGGTAGCCACGGAGCAGCATGATTACTATGTCATTGAGCTGAGTTCCTTCCAGCTGGACAATATGTATAACTTCCGTGCCAACATTGCCGTACTGATGAACATCACACCAGACCACTTGGACCGTTACGACCACTGTATGCAGAAATATGTGGACGCCAAATTCCGCATCACCCAAAACCAGACACCGGAAGACGCTTTTATCTTCTGGAACGACGACCCCATCATCAAGCGCGAATTAGACAAGCATGGCCTGCGCGCCCATCTCTACCCGTTCGCTGCCGTGAAGGAAGACGGGGCCATCGCATACGTGGAAGACGGTGAAGTGGAAATCAACGAACCGATAGCCTTCAATATGGAGCAAGAGGAGCTGGCGCTGCACGGCACACACAACCTATACAATTCGTTAGCCGCCGGCATCTCGGCCAATTTGGCCGGCATCCGGAAAGAATATATCCGCAAAGCCTTGTCCGACTTCAAGGGAGTGGAACACCGGTTGGAGAAAGTAGCCACCGTACGCGGCGTGAGCTTCATCAACGATTCCAAGGCTACGAACGTAAACTCCTGCTGGTATGCCCTACAAAGCATGACCGGCAAAACCGTACTTATCCTCGGCGGTAAAGACAAAGGAAACGATTACACGGAAATCGAAGACCTCGTACGCGAAAAGTGCTCTGCCCTGGTCTATTTGGGTTTGCACAACGAAAAGTTGCACGCCTTCTTCGACCGTCTGGGACTGCCCGTAGCCGACGTGCAGACCGGCATGCAGGATGCCGTAGAAGCAGCCTTCAAGCTGGCAAAGAAAGGTGAAACCGTGTTGCTCAGTCCTTGCTGTGCCTCCTTCGACCTCTTCAAGAGCTATGAGGACCGCGGCAATCAGTTCAAAGCATGTGTCAGAACACTATAAGATACGGATGCCGCAACAGTCCTATTACGCATCCCGTAACAAGAATGGCAACTTTTAATTCTTTAATTATTAATTTTTAATTTGCGAAGCATTGGATTTATTAAAGAGCATATTCAAAGGCGATAAAGTGATTTGGATTATTTTCCTTTTCCTTTGCCTCATCTCCATCACAGAGGTATTCAGTGCTGCCAGTACGCTGACCTACAAGAGTGGCGACCACTGGGGACCGATTACGCAGCACAGCATCCTCCTGATGGTAGGCGCCGTCATTGTAGTACTGGTACACAACATCCCCTATAAATGGTTTCAGGTGTTCCCGGTATTCCTGCTTCCGATATCCATCGGACTGCTGGCTTTTGTGATGCTGATGGGATTCATTACCGGCGACCGCGTAAACGGCGCAGCCCGCTGGATGACCTTCATGGGCATTCAGTTCCAGCCGTCAGAAATAGCGAAGATGGCCGTTGTCATCGTTACCGCCTTTATCCTCTCGAAAGGGCAGGATGAAGACGGTGCAAGTCCGAAAGCCTTTAAGCGCATCATGATTATTACCTGCATTGTCTGTGGCCTTATCCTGCCAGAAAACTACTCGACGGGAATGCTGCTCTTCGGAACGGTCTACCTGATGATGTTCATCGGACGGGTATCTGCCAGGAAACTGCTGATACTGGGAGGAGGAATTGTGGCATTCGTAACAGTCTTTGTCGCCTTCCTGCTGGCCACGCCAGACAAGACATTGGAAAATATACCGATGGGGCACCGCTTCACCACTGTAAAATCCCGTATTGCAGACTTTACCAACAAGGAGGAAGTTCCTGCCGCCAAATTCGACATCGACGGCGACGGGCAAGTGGCACATGCCCGTATTGCCGTAGCTACGAGCAACGTTGTAGGCAAGGGTCCGGGAAACTCCGTACAGCGTGACTTTCTGAGCCAGGCATTCTCCGATTTCATCTATGCCATCATCATCGAGGAACTGGGACTGGTAGGCGGAATAGTCGTTGTGTTCCTTTATGTCTGCCTATTGGTGCGAGTGGGCCGTATCGCCAAAAAATGCGACCGCACTTTCCCCGCTTTCCTCATTACCGGAATAGCCTTGCTGCTCGTCACGCAGGCGCTGTTCAACATGATGGTTGCCGTAGGTCTGGCACCCGTCACGGGACAACCGCTTCCACTCATCAGCAAGGGTGGTACATCCACTTTCATCAACTGTGCCTACATCGGCATGATACTGAGTGTCAGCCGCTATACAGCCAAGCTGGAGGAACAGCGGATGCATGATGCGCAAGTGCCGATGCTGATAGATGCCGGAAATGCCGAGCACCCGGAACAACCTGCCGACAGCGAAGCACAGACAGCCGCTGAGCCGACAGCAAAGGTACTGAACAGTGATGCGGAGTTTGAATAACAGCCTCTCCCCCAACCCCTCCCCCGTAGGGAGGGGAGAAAAGAATAATTGAGTAATGGAGAGCATGCCAATAATACAAAAATAAAAAAGAACAAGAATATGAGTAAAGAGGCGAACAACTATACAACCAAAAGTAACTCTACCCCTCTCCCTACGGGGAAGGGGGTGAGGCTTATCATCAGCGGCGGCGGTACCGGAGGACATATCTTTCCGGCCATCTCCATCGCTAACGCCATAAAAGAGTTGTGTCCCGACGCGGAGATTCTCTTCGTAGGTGCCGAAGGAAGAATGGAAATGCAGCGTGTTCCAGATGCCGGTTACCGGATTATAGGTTTACCCGTTGCCGGATTCGACCGCAAACATCTGTGGAAGAACTTCTCCGTACTGCTGAAACTGATACGAAGCCAGTGGAAAGCACGGAGCATCATCAAGGAGTTCCGCCCGCAAGTAGCCGTCGGTGTAGGTGGCTATGCCAGTGGTCCTACGCTGAAAATGGCGGGCATGATGGGTATTCCCACGCTGATACAGGAACAGAATTCCTACGCCGGTGTCACCAACAAGCTGCTGGCACAGAAGGCATGCAAGATTTGCGTGGCCTACGAAGGCATGGAAAAGTTCTTCCCGGCAGAAAAGATAATCATGACAGGTAATCCGGTGCGCCAGAACCTGCTCGGACATTCCATCCTGCACGCAGACGCCGTAAAGTACTTCGGATTGAACCCGGAAAAGAAGACTATCCTCATTCTGGGCGGTAGTCTTGGAGCGCGTACCATCAACCAGACACTGACCGCCGGCCTGGATATCATTCGTACCCACCCCGACGTACAGTTTATCTGGCAGACTGGCAAGATATACATTGACCAAGTCAGAGAAGCCATTACAGCCACTACGGGAGAAGCCGTACGTAACCCGCATATCAGTGCCATTCCGAATCTGTATGTGACGGACTTCATTAAGGATATGGCAAACGCCTATGCCGCTGCCGATCTGGTGATTTCACGTGCCGGAGCCGGTTCCATCTCCGAGTTCTGCCTGCTGCACAAGCCGGTCATCCTGGTTCCCTCACCCAATGTGGCCGAAGACCATCAGACCAAGAATGCGCTGGCGCTGGTGGATAAGGATGCAGCTATCTATGTGAAGGATGTGGAAGCGAAAGAGAAGCTGCTGCCGGTGGCGTTGGAGACAATCGCTAACCCCGAGAAGCTGCAAGACTTGAGCAAGAATATCGCCAAGCTAGCGTTGCCGGACTCGGCGACAATTATTGCGAAGGAGGTATTGAAGAGCCTCTCCCCTTGTCCCTCCCCCGTAGGGAGGGGGGAATAGATAGTACTGCTATCGTTCTTTTTATAATATCATACTTTTGGAAGAAGAGTTTGAAGAAAAAATTTGAATATGAATAAAAATATAAGCAATAGTAACTCATCTCCCCTCCCTACGGGGGAGGGGCAGGGGGTGAGGCTTGAAGCCATTCGCTCCGTTTATTTCGTCGGTGCCGGCGGCATCGGCATGAGCGCTCTGATACGCTATTTCCTCTCTAAAGGAAAGACAGTAGCGGGCTACGACCGTACGTCGAGCGAACTGACAGAACGTCTGATTACGGAAGGAGCACAGATACACTACGAAGAGGATATCAACCTTATTCCGGAGGAGTGCAAAGACAAGGCAAGCACGCTCGTGGTCTATACCCCCGCCGTGCCGCAAGAGCATGCAGAACTGACCTATTTCCGTGAAAACGGTTTCGACATACATAAGCGCTCCCAAGTATTGGGCATCATCACCCGCAGCAGTAAAGGTCTGTGCGTGGCAGGTACGCATGGCAAGACTACCACCAGCACCATGGCTGCCCACCTGCTGCACCAGTCACACGTGGGCTGCACCGCCTTCCTCGGAGGCATTTCGAAGAACTACGGTACGAATCTGCTGCTTTCCGCCACCAGCCCTTATACCGTTATCGAAGCGGATGAGTTCGACCGCTCCTTCCACTGGCTATCGCCCTGGATGAGTGTCATTACTGCCACCGACCCCGACCACCTGGATATATACGGCACCAAAGAAGCCTATCTCGAAAGCTTCCGCCACTACACCACGCTTATCCAGCCGGGCGGCGCCTTGATTCTGCACAAAGGACTGGAAATGCAAGCCGACGTACAACCGGGCGTCACCACCTATACCTACTCGCGCAACGAAGGCGACTTCCATGCCGAGAATATCCGCATCGGAAACGGTGAAATCTTCATCGACTTCGTGGCGCCTGACACCCGCATCAACGATATTCAGTTGGGTGTTCCCGTCAGCATCAACATCGAGAATGGTGTTGCCGCCATGGCACTCGCCCATCTCAGCGGTGCCACCGACGAAGAAATCAAGCAAGGCATGGCAAGCTTCCGCGGAGTGGACCGCCGTTTCGACTTCAAGCTGAAGAATGACCGGATTGTATTTCTCAGCGACTATGCCCACCATCCGGCGGAAATAGCCCAAAGCGTGAAGTCCGTCCGCGAGTTGTACCAAGACAAGAAGATAACCGTCATCTTCCAGCCCCACTTGTACACCCGTACTCGCGACTTCTACCGTGACTTTGCAGACAGCCTTTCCCTATCCGACGAGGTGATTCTGACAGAGATATACCCTGCCCGCGAGCAACCGATTCCCGGCGTGACGAGTCAGCTGATTTATGACAACCTCCGCCCCGGCATCGAGAAATGCATCTGTAGGAAAGAAGACGTCCTCAGCCTCCTCGCCCAAAAGCACACCGAAGTATTGGTAGTGCTGGGAGCCGGAGACCTGGACAACTATGCGCCCCAAATCACCCAACTATTATCAGAAAAATATCATGGTTAAAAGGATTCTACTTTCTATCGTTCTGTTGCTTGTCATTGCTTACCTGGTAGTGGCTGTCACAGCTTTCAACCGCAAGCCCACCTCGCAGGTGTGCCAAGACGTGGAACTGGTGATAAAAGACACGGTATATGCCGGCTTCATCACGAAGAAGGAAGTAGCTACCCTGCTGGAAAAGAAAGGCATCAGCCCCATTGGGAAAGACCTGGAACGCGTGCGTACCAAGACCTTGGAGCGCGAACTTGCCAAGCATCCCCTCATCGACCAGGTGGAGTGCTACAAAACCCCGAGCGGCAAGCTCTGCATCGAAGTGACCCAGCGCACCCCCATCCTGCGCGTGATGAGCGCCAACGGCGAAAACTACTATCTGGACAACAAAGGTACCGTGATGCCCCCCGATGCAAAGTGCGTTGCACACCTCGCCGTTGTAACCGGAAATGTAGAAAAGTCGTTTGCCATGAGGGATTTATATAAGTTTGGTGTATTTTTGCAAAAGAATTCTTTTTGGAATGCACAGATAGAGCAAATTCACGTATTGCCCGGCAAGAACATCGAGTTAGTGCCCCGTGTCGGCGACCATCTTATCTATTTAGGCAAGATTGCCGGATTCGAGAAGAAGCTGAAACGTGTAAAGGCATTCTACGAAAGAGGATTGAACCAGGTGGGTTGGAACAAATACTCCCGTATCAGCGTTGAATTTGATAATCAAATCATCTGCACAAAGAGAGAGTAGAGAAAGGGATTTACTAATAGTCCTTCTTTATCAAAGCGCAGCAAATAGTAAATTGTAAATAGTAAAATAGTAAATAAATAGATATGGCAACAACAGATTTCATCGCCGCTATCGAGTTGAGTTCTTCCAAGATTTCCGGTATCGCAGGAAAGAAGAGCAGTGACGGAAGTATCCAGGTGTTGGCTTATGCACGCGAAGATGCATCCCCGTTTATACACAAAGGGGCCATCTACAACATTGACAAGGCCGCACAAGCGCTGACTTCCATCATCAACAAGCTGGAAGGCCAGTTGAACAACTCCATCGCCAAAGTATATGTAGGCATCGGCGGACAATCATTGCGCACGGTGAGGAATGCGGTAAGCCGTACGCTGGAGGAAGAGAGCATCATTTCGCAAGAACTGGTAGACGAGATTTGCGACGAGAACCGTGATGTACCCTTGGTAGACATGAGTGTGCTGGATGTAGCCCCGCAAGAATACAAGATAGACAACACGCTGCATGTGGAGCCCGTAGGAGTTGCCGGAAGATACATCACCGGGCAGTTCCTCAACATCGTGGCGCGTGCCTCGCTGAAGAAGAACCTCGAACACAGCTTCGAGCAAGCCAAAGTGGAAATTGCCGACGACCTGCTCGTGGCTCCCACTGCGTTGGCCAAAGCCGTGCTGACCGAAAACGAGATGCGTTCAGGCTGTGCACTGGTGGACTTCGGTGCCGACACCACCACCGTGCTGGTCTATAAGAACAATATCCTGCGCTACCTCAGCGTACTGCCGCTGGGTGGAAACAACATTACCCACGACATCACTTCCCTGCAAATGGAAGAGGAAGATGCCGAGAAGCTGAAACTGCAATACGGTGATGCCCTCTACGAGGAGGAAGAAGACGCCGAGACCCCTGCCGTATGCACGTCGGAAGACGGCCGTACCTTCGAACTGGCCCTGCTGAACAATATTATCGGAGCACGTGCAGAAGAAATTCTTGCCAACGTATGGAACCAGTTGCAACTTTCCGGCTACGAGGACAAACTTTTCTCCGGTGTTGTATTCACCGGTGGAGGAGCCAATCTGAAGAATCTTGAGAAAGCCTTCCATAGAGTAAGCAAGATTGAAAAGGTAAAGACCGCCAAGTTCGTACAGACCACCGTCCACACACGCAGCGACGAGCCCAAGAAGGACGGCATGCACAACACACTGCTGGGCCTGCTGGCTGCCGGCAACGAGAATTGCTGCCTGCAAGAGGTGAAGCCGGTGCAGCAGCCTGCCTCCAATGTTCCTCCCAAACCGGTCGACATATTCGTTGACGACGAAGCGCTGAAAGAGCAGGAAGCCGCCGCACGCGCCGCCAAGGCACAGCGCGAGAAGGAAGAGAAAGAACGCAAGGAGCGTGAGCGCAAAGAAAGGGAACTGCGCGAAAAGGAAGAAAAGAAGAAGAAAAAGAAAGAAGGCCCCAGCTGGTTCGAAAAGACTTTCAACAAGCTTTCCAACGAAATCTTCTCGGACGACGATATGAAGTAATAATGTGATAATGTGCCAGAAAATTAAGTTATTATGGAAGATATAGTACAATTCGATTTCCCGACCGATTCACCGAAAATCATTAAAGTAATCGGTGTAGGTGGAGGTGGCGGCAATGCCGTGAACCATATGTACCGGGAAGGTATACACGACGTGACGTTCGTACTGTGCAACACAGACAACCAAGCGTTGAAGGACTCTCCCGTGCCCGTGAAGTTACAGCTTGGAAAAGAAGGCCTGGGAGCCGGAAACCGCCCTGCCCGTGCCCGCAAGGCAGCAGAAGAGAGCATCGAAGACATCAAGAATATGCTGAACGACGGCACCAAGATGGTATTCATCACTGCCGGAATGGGCGGTGGTACCGGTACGGGTGCCGCACCCATCATTGCACAAACCGCCAAGGAAATGGACATCCTGACCATCGGCATCGTCACCATCCCTTTCCGCTGGGAGGGCGACAAGAAGATAGACCAGGCACTGGATGGCGTAGAGGAAATCAGCAAGCACGTAGATGCCCTGCTGGTCATCAACAATGAAAAGCTGAGCGAGATATACAGCGAGCTATCCGTAGACGACGCGTTTGACAAGGCCGACGACACCCTTTCGGTAGCCGCCAAGAGTATTGCCGAAATCATCACCCTGCATGGAAAGGTGAACCTCGACTTCAACGACGTGAAAACAGTGCTGAAGGACGGCGGCGTAGCCATCATGAGTACCGGCTACGGCGAAGGTGACAACCGTGTCAGCGAAGCCATCAAGAACGCGCAGCACTCGCCGTTGCTGAACAACAACGACATCTTCAACTCCAAGAAAGTACTCCTCAACATCTCTTACAGTGCACAATACAAGCTGATGATGAGCGAGATGGACGAGGTGAAGGAGTTCATGAACCGTTTCAGCCGCGACTTCGAAACCAAATTCGGTATGGCCATTGACGACAAGCTGGAACAGAAAGTGAAAATCACCCTGCTTGCCACCGGTTTCGGTATCCAGGACATCCACATGAAGGAGATGGACGACCGCATCACCCAGCGTACCGCCGAAGAACAGCAACGCCTTGCCGAGCTGGAGGAGGAAGAGGAACAGAGACGAAACCGCCGCGAAGTGTACTATGGCAAGGATGCCAATGCCCGTTCCCAGCGCAGCCGCCGTCGCCATATCTATCTCTTCAATCCCGAAGACATGGACAACGCCGACATCATCAGCATGGTAGAGAATTCTCCGACCTATCTGCGTGACAAAAGCACGCTGAACAGCATCAAGATGAAGGCAGAGCAGGAAGGGCAGCTCGCCACCGAAGCCGCGCAAGAGGCAGAAGGCGGTGCAGGGGGAGTCATCACCTTCTGATTTTTCCGTTCCCGATATGTAAAACCATCCTCCTCCCCTTCGGGGGAACAGGAGTAAACCTATAACAATATGGATTTATTTGAAAAAGTCAGCGAAGACATTAAAACAGCCATGAAAGCCAAAGACAAAGTGGCTCTCGAAACATTGAGAAACGTAAAGAAAGTATTCCTTGAAGCCAAAACCGCTCCCGGAGCCAACGATACCCTGAGCGATGCAGATGCTTTGAAGATTATCCAAAAACTGACCAAGCAAGGCAAAGACGCCGCTGAAATCTATGTACAGCAAGGTCGCCAGGACTTGGCAGACGATGAGCTGGCACAAGTAAAGGTGCTTGAAACCTATCTGCCCAAGCAGATGAGCGCCGAAGAACTGGAGGCAGCCTTGAAGGAAATCATAGCCGAAGTCGGCGCCACCAGCGGCAAGGACATGGGCAAGGTGATGGGTGTAGCCAGTAAGAAACTTGCCGGACTTGCCGAAGGCCGCGCCATCTCAGCCAAAGTAAAAGAGTTGCTGGGATAAAGAAATACACTTCCCCTATCATATAAGCCGTGCTTCAACAGAGGGACTCAGCGTCCAAAGTCTGTTGAACACGGCTTTTTACATACCAATCCATATCCTCCCCCACAAGAGATTATACACTATCTATCAACGCATTATATTTACCGACCGTTTACCATAAGATGTAAAAGCCGTTACCTAATGATGTAACGACGGTTACCCTATATTGAAACGGTCGTTACCCTATATTGTAACGACCGTTACAGCTTATCGTAACGACCCTTACAGCAGTAAGTAAAACTCCCTACTCCTATAATAAAGGCAGCGCACACTTATTGGGCCGTTACATCGACGATAATCAATCAAAAAGCTCCTTCAATACCTCAAGTGATTTCAATACCGGGAAATCCGGCAGATGCAGACGATAATATTCATTCATAATGTTCAGGCAGCGGGTACGCTCCAACCGGTTCATGGTGAAAAGATGCATCGTTTCATAATTCATGCGCATCAGCTGTGTCAGGCGGGCCGCCTCCTCGGGAGCGATGTAATTGGAATGAAGCTGCGGACGCAAGGGAGTGAAACAAGCATTCTGCAAATCGAAGTAATCTCCGGCATGATAATCCTCCAGGTTGGGATACAAACCGAGAAAACGGGAAAGGCGCATCAGGAAGACCAGATGGAAATTGGCAAACCCCTCCCTGCATTCATCCAGCCAGATGACGGAATGATACAGATAAGCAAACAGCGGACGGTTCTCTGCCTCCTCCCGGACGGCGCGATAAAGGAATTCCGAAAGAAACAAAGCGATGGCAGATTTGTAGGGATCGTAGGGAAGCGTGGCGAAAGGATAAAGAGACTTCGCCTCCTTCACCTTATATATAGTGGCATTAGGACGGAAATCGGCTTCAAGTTCCACCAATGCCAGCGGCTGGAAGAGTACCGGCTTCACCGCCGCCTTGCGCGAACGGGGTATGGACACCATGAAGGAAGCCCTGCCAGCCACCTCCGTATAGATGTCTGCAATGAGAGATGTATCCTTATATTTCAAGGTATGCAGCACAATTCCCAGTGTTTTCTGTAACATTCCCGATTTCTTTATCTGGTTTCAATCTGATAACAAAGCTACAAAAAAAGCCCGAAAGAAGAGAAACAAAAGGAGAAGAATAAAAAAATAAGGTAAGGAGTGTAAAAAAATAAAAGCACATACCACACTGATTTTCAGCAGATAAAATTCCACCCTAAGACAAAAAGCAACAAAAAGCTATATTTTTTCTTGCGAATGTTTTGGTAATTCAAAAATAGTTTCTACCTTTGCATCCGCAAACGAGAAATAAAGGCTCTTTGCAAGAGCGGAAACGCTCACCAAAGGATGGCCCGTTCGTCTATCGGTTAGGACGCAAGATTTTCATTCTTGAAAGGGGGGTTCGATTCCCCCACGGGCTACAAAATAAAAAAATAAACGAATTAAAAAAGATTAGTCGAGATGGCAAATCATAAATCATCACTGAAGAGAATCAGACAAGAAGAAACAAGAAGACTTCACAACAGATATTATGGCAAGACCATGAGAAACGCTGTTCGTAAGCTTCGTGCTACTACAGACAAAGCTGCAGCAACAGCGATGTATCCGGGTATCACAAAACTGTTGGATAAATTGGCTAAGACTAATGTAATCCACAAGAACAAGGCTAACAACCTGAAGTCAAAATTGGCTATCTATATCAACAAGCTGGCTTAAGTTGACTGTTACACAAAAGATATTACAAGGCTGGACTTTTTAGTCCGGCCTTTCTCATTTATACCTCTCTATTTACCTGCTTCCACACAAGTTTCTTTTCTGTGCTAAAAAGCTGTAAACTACCCGAATTTATCCGTTTGTTTAGCACCATATCCCGAGGATTTTCACTATATTTGCTCTGTTATTACAATAAGGAAAAAAGATTATGACTGAAGAACAGATTCACTCCAATAACGGGAGCTATTCTGCCGAAAACATCCAGGTACTGGAAGGTTTGGAAGCAGTGAGAAAGCGTCCCGCGATGTATATTGGCGACATTAGCAGCAAAGGACTTCACCACCTGGTGTACGAGGTTGTGGACAACTCCATCGACGAGGCACTTGCCGGCTATTGCGACCACATCGAAGTCACCATTAACGAGGACAACTCCATCACCGTACAAGACAACGGACGTGGTATCCCGGTAGACTATCACGAAAAGGAAAAGAAATCCGCACTGGAAGTTGTAATGACCGTACTGCATGCCGGAGGTAAGTTCGACAAAGGTTCCTACAAGGTATCGGGAGGTCTGCATGGTGTAGGTGTATCTTGCGTAAACGCCTTGTCTACACACATGACTACCCAGGTTTTCCGTAACGGAAAAATCTATCAGCAGGAATATTCCTGCGGACATCCGCTCTACTCCGTCAAGGAAGTGGGCACAACAGACATTACCGGTACACGCCAGCAGTTCTGGCCGGACGATACCATCTTTACGGAAACAGTCTACAACTATGATATTCTTGCCACCCGCATGCGCGAGTTGGCTTACCTGAACGCAGGCATCAAGATTTCACTGACCGACCTTCGCGTAAAGGACGAAGAGGGAAATGCCAAGAAGGAAATCTTCTACTCGGAAGAAGGCCTGAAGGAATTTGTGCGCTACGTAGACTCCTCACGCGAGCACTTCATGAACGATGTAATCTACATCAACACCGAGAAGCAAGGCACACCGGTGGAAGTAGCCATCATGTACAACACTTCTTATAACGAAAATGTGCACTCTTACGTAAACAACATCAATACCATTGAAGGGGGTACCCACTTGGCAGGTTTCCGCCGTGCACTGACCCGTACGTTGAAAAAATACGCCGAAGACAACAAGATGCTGGAGAAAGCCAAGGTAGAGATTGCAGGAGACGACTTCCGTGAAGGACTGACTGCCGTTATCTCCATCAAGGTGGCAGAGCCTCAGTTCGAAGGACAGACCAAGACAAAGCTGGGTAACAACGAAGTGATGGGCGCCGTAGACCAGGCTGTGGGCGAGGCCCTCACCTACTACTTGGAGGAACACCCGAAGGAAGCCAAGCTGATTGTAGACAAGGTGATTCTTGCCGCCCAGGCACGTATCGCCGCACGTAAGGCACGCGAATCCGTACAACGCAAATCGCCGATGTCCGGCGGTGGCATGCCCGGTAAGTTGGCCGACTGCTCCAGCAAGGACCCGGAAGAATGCGAATTGTTCCTCGTCGAGGGTGACTCGGCAGGCGGTTCAGCAAAGCAAGGCCGTAACCGTGCGTTCCAAGCTATCCTGCCGCTTCGCGGTAAGATTCTGAATGTGGAAAAGGCCATGTGGCACAAGGCATTCGAGAGCGACGAAGTAAACAATATCATCCAGGCGCTGGGCATCCGTTTCGGCGTGGACGGTGAAGACAGCAAAGAAGCGAACATTGACAAGTTGCGTTACAAGAAGATTATCATCATGACCGATGCCGACGTCGATGGTTCTCACATCGACACGCTGATTATGACGCTTTTCTTCCGTTACTTCCCACAAGTCATCCAGCAGGGTTGCTTGTACATCGCCACTCCTCCCCTTTACCTTTGCACCAAAGGCAAGGCGAAAGAGTATTGCTGGACAGACCAGCAGCGCCAGAAGTTCATCGACACTTACGGCGGCGGTTCGGAAAACGCAGTACACACCCAACGCTACAAAGGTTTGGGTGAAATGAACCCGGAACAGTTGTGGGAAACCACCATGAATCCGGAAAACCGCATGCTGAAGCAGGTGCATCTTGAAAATGCGGCCGAAGCCGACTATATCTTCTCCATGCTGATGGGCGAAGACGTGGGCCCGCGCCGCGATTTCATCGAAAAGAATGCAACGTATGCAAATATTGACGCTTAATTAATTTAATAACCAACCTCACATCTTACAACGAGGAAGCCCCGGACGGGCAGGATAATCCTGCTGACCGGGGCTTTTCCTTTATCCCTCTTCTCTTCCAAAGAAGAGACCCGTCTCCATACAGAAGAACTATAGGATTCCTTGTTTCTTCATCTCTTCCACTACCAATTCCAACTCTGCATACCAGTCCTCACCAAACTTACGGATAAGCGGCTCTTTCAGGAACTTGTACACGGGCAGATTTTCCTTTTGTCCCAACAACATAGCGGCTTTGCAGACATCCCAACGATGATAGTTCACTGCCTTATAGAGTCCGTAGTTCCCCACCCTTATCGGATAGAGATGACAGGATATGGGTTTGTAGAAGTTGGTCCTACCTTCACGATAAGCCTTTTCGATGGCGCAATAGCAACAGCCTTTATCATCATAGCAGGTAAAGACGCAATCCTTGTTGTTCACAATAGAAGTCACCAGGTCACCTTCACAATCGGTATAGACAACACCTTGCTCCTCTATCACAGCGCGGGCTTCGGGAGAAAGCTCGTCCCAAATCAGCGGAAGTACCTCTTCCAGTTTCTCCACCTCGTCCAGCTCCACGGGAGCACCGGCATCGCCCTCAATGCAGCAAATCCCCTGGCAAACACCCAAGTCACACAAGAACTTCTCGCGCAAGACATCGAAAGAAACCACAACATCACCAATCTGTATCATAATCATTCTATTAAAAAAAGACGCGGATTATCCGGATTGCACAGACTCAACTTTAAGAGCATCCGTGGAATCCGTATAATCCGCGTCTAAATATTGTTACGGCCTTGACGCCTTACTTAATCAAATCCTTACCAGTCATTTCAGCCGGCTGCTCCATACCCAAGATATGCAGAATAGAAGGAGCTACGTCAGCCAATACACCGTTCTCAACCTTGGCGTCCTTGTTTGCAGTAACGTAAACGAAAGGAACGGGATTCAGAGAGTGGGCAGTATTCGGAGTACCATCCTCATTCAGAGCGTGGTCGGCATTACCGTGGTCGGCGATGATGATTACTTCATAATCGTTTGCCTTGGCAGCTTCAACAGTATCTTTCACACATTCGTCGATGGCTTTCACTGCCTTCTCAATAGCTTCGTAGATACCGGTATGTCCCACCATATCACCATTGGCGTAGTTCACCACGATGAAATCGAACTTCTGGGTCTTGATAGCTTCAACCAACTTGTCCTTCACCTCGTACGCACTCATTTCGGGCTTCAAGTCGTAAGTGGCAACCTTCGGAGAAGGAACCAGGATGCGCTCTTCAGCATCGTAAGGAGTCTCGCGGCCACCGTTGAAGAAGAAAGTCACGTGTGCATACTTCTCTGTTTCGGCAATGTGCAGCTGGGTCTTGCCATTGGCAGCAAGGTATTCGCCCAAGGTATTCTGTACGTTCTCCTTATCAAAAAGGATATGCACACCCTTGAAGCTGGCATCGTACGGAGTCATGCAGTAGAACTGCAGGCCCGGAATAGTCTGCATGCCTTGTTCGGGCATATCTTGCTGGGTGAGGACAACGGTCAATTCCTTGGCACGGTCATTGCGGTAGTTGAAGAAGATTACAACATCACCTTCCTTGATGGTACCGTCGAAGCCACCGTTCACAATCGGCTTAATGAATTCATCCGTAACGCCTTCGTCGTAGGACTCCTGCATAGCCTGGACCATATCCGTAGCAACCTTGCCTTCACCGTTTACCAACAAATCGTAGGCAACCTTCACACGTTCCCAACGTTTGTCGCGGTCCATGGCATAGAAACGTCCCACGATGGAAGCAATCTTGCCGGCAGACTTCTCGCAATGAGCAGTCAACTGCTCAATGAAACCTTTACCACTCTTCGGGTCGGTATCACGACCGTCCATAAAACAGTGGATGAAGGTATTCTCGATACCGTATTCCTTGGAAATATCGCAGAGTTTGAACAAATGGTCAAAAGAGCTGTGCACGCCACCGTTGCTGGTCAGTCCCATAAAGTGGATATTCTTGCCGTTTTCCTTTGCATATGAGAAAGCAGAAACAATTTCCTTGTTCTTCAGAATGCTGCCATCGGCACAAGCACGGTTAATCTTCACCAAATCCTGGTAAACGATGCGTCCGGCACCGATATTGAGGTGACCTACTTCAGAATTACCCATCTGTCCGTCGGGCAAACCAACGTTTTCACCGCTTGCTTGAAGCTCGGAATGCGGATAAGTTGCCAACAGACTGTCCCAATACGGAGTAGGTGTATTGAAAATCACATCATCTTTGCCTTGATCGCCGATGCCCCAGCCATCAAGAATCATTAAAAGGGCTTTCTTACTCATAATATTAATCGAATTTAATTGTATAATCTTTTTGTATGATACAAACGTTCTTTTATAGTAGGAACCTGTTTTTTGCGTTGCAAAGGTACAAAAAACAGCCGTTAAAGCGTACTGTTTCAAATGATTTATGTACTTTTGCCACGCTTAAAAAATAAAAAAACAAGAAATATGGACGATTCAAACCCACGAACGTGCAATAGTATTCACCAATAAAACGAACGGAGACGTTGACTGCAATGCCTCTGTTCCAACTAGAAAGGAGGCAAACAATGAGAAAGTATCTCTACAGTGAAAATGGCTTCACTGAAAAGGCCGAATGGCAACCCAACTGCTGGGTCAACGTAGAATGCCCGGACAACGATGATTTCAAATTCCTAACCGAAGAGCTGAAAGTTCCCGAATCATTCCTGGAAGACATAGCCGACGTGGACGA
>NZ_JBCNZM010000067.1:0-24717 GCF_040227615.1 Bacteroides sp. RTP31139st1_H2_RTP31139_211217
CAGTACAACATTCCAAGAACCGTCTACTGATATCGGTTATAAAAAGAAAAAGCGTCTAGCTAAATCAGGAAAAGACAGCGTATTGTATTTACCGCTTGTTTACCTTCTAATGTAAAGCAGTTTACCATAGGGTGTAACGGCCGTTACTCCATATTGTAACGGTCGTTACACCATAGTGTAAAGCCTTTTACCTCGTAGTGTAAATGAAGTTACCGTTTGGGGTAACCGGAGTTATCATGTGAGGTGACCGGAGCTGTCATGTGAAGTCGTACTCTTCTACATAAGCGTCGAAGTACTCCGTCCGTTGGAGTCCTAAGTTACGGGCAATTGCAATGACTTGTTGCTGCTCGGTTGGTGAGAGCAAAGTTTCCCCTTTCCGCTTCTGATAATATCTTCGGATACCCCATAAGCCGATGAGCCGGTAGCGGAACGTGCCGGACTGGCCGACAGAGATGGCTTCTGCCGTATGGATAAAGCCTTTGGCATAGCGCACTTTCTTATTCGAGCAATAATATTTGCATTTTCCCGCTGTGGACTCTATTGCTTTCGGATTCAGTACATATAGGAAGATGTTGTTTGAGGGTGCATACGTATATGCAATCCGGCGCAGGCAGGTGTCAGTATAAGGGCATGTGTCAGTAGCGCATAAGCCGAAGTTATGGGGAACTTTGGAATAATTGAAAGTTTCTTCTTTCATCATTTTTTTGTTTAAAGTTCCGCAAAGGTACAATTAGTTTGGAGATTGATGGGTGCTTCACCTGATATTTGTTTTATCCCGAAAATATTATGTATTTTACGTAACGTGAAATGCGTAACGTAAAACATGGAATCATTCCGCCTTCCGGTTTCCGCATTTCGTCCTCCCCATTCCGCATCCCGTCCGTAAATGCTTCCCGCTTACTTGCCGCAGGCCTATATTTGCAGAAAACATTTGCATATTCCCATGAAGACAAACTCTGTGATTCTATTGGTGTTGTGGCTTGCGGCGTGGCCGTTCTGCTGCCGGGGGCAAGGCTATATCAGTTACGACTATCTGCCCGAAAGTTCGTTGAAGGATGACCTCGGCAACGAGTATGGTTCGGGCAGCCTGATGATGGTATCGGGAAGGTATAACCTGCCGCTTTCCGTCAGGCATGACGACAAGGGCAGGCTGGTGGCGTGGTCGGCAACCGTCAATGCTGCCTATGGCGTATTCCATAATAAGGGGCAGGCGCGGGAGTTGAATCCGGACAATCTGCTGAATGCCAGTCTGAATATCTCCCACATCCGTCCCCTGTCCGACAAGTGGAGTATCATAGCCTCTGTGGGCAGCGGTGTCTATGCCCCGTTGGACGGGGTTTCCATGAAGACCCTACTGGCTAATGGAGCAATCATCTTTGTCTATAAACTGCGGAAGAACCTCGACTTGGGCATCGGTGCGGGGTTGACGAACTCTTACGGTATCCCGATGATACTGCCCATGATGTACTTCAGTTGGAGGAATGCCGGCAGGTATGAGCTGAAAGTGGATATGTCCAGCGGCATGAAAGTGTCCGTCGCCACCTGGCTGAACAAGAAGCTGAAGCTGGAACTGACCGCCCTCGATATGGACGGCATGTCTGCCGTGATGGAAGTCGACGGGAAATCGAAAATCTATTCTACCGTCATGCTGAGGTCATACATCAGTCCTTCGTACCGGTTGAGTAGGAAGACGGCTGTTTATCTGGGAGTGGGCGGTAACTGGATACGCGGAATAAGTATGTCGGACCGTAGTTTGAAAGGTTTTCTCAATAACTTCAAGAACGATGAGGACGAGCCTTGCTTCAGACCGACTCTGCGCCTGACGGTGGGATTCAGGTATACGCTGAAATGACAAATGCCATTTTAGTAAAGACAAGAGGTAAAATAGTATCTTTGTCGCAATAACAGACACGTTTTATGGTAAAGTATTTATTAGTAGAAGATGAGCGCTTCGCCTACGAAGAGCTGAAGCGTATGATGCAACGGCTGCGCCCTTCCTGGCAGTTGGCGGGCTGGGCAGAGAGCGTGGAGCAGGCTGTACTGCTCTTGCGTCAGGGCAGCCTGGACTTGATGATTGTAGATATCCGCTTGTCCGACGGGTTGAGCTTTGAGATATTCGAGCAGTGTCCCGTCGATTTGCCCGTTATCTTCACCACCGCCTACGACGAATATGCCATCAAGGCTTTCAAGGTAAACAGTATCGACTATCTGTTGAAACCCATTGAAGAAAGCGACCTAGAAGCAGCCTTGTGCAAGTTCGAGCGCAACAGTGCCCTCCGTTCTGCGGCTCCCGAATATCGGCAACTGGAACTCGGCTACTTGGCAGCCAACAAGAAGAACCGTTTTCTGGTGCAGGTAGGCGATACCTTCCGCTACGTAGAAACTCCGGATGTCGCTTTCTTTTATAGTGAGGACAAGTTGACTTATCTGCACCTCTTCTCCGGGAAACGGTATATCATCAGCTACTCGCTGGACCAGTTGGAGGGAATGCTGGATAGGGATGTTTTCTTTAGGGTTTCAAGGAGCTGCATATCCAACATTAGGTCCATCCGGAAGAGTTCCAGGTACTTCGGCAGTCGCTTGAAGCTTTACTTCGAGCCGGAGTGCCCGCACGAGGTATTGGTGAGCCGCAGTCGCGTGGCCGATTTCTTGAAATGGGTGGACGGAGTGGTATGAGTTATAAGTTATGAGGCATAAGAGATACATATTCCTTTTTATACTGACGGTTTCCGTCTCGTTGCTTGTCATAGGGTGCGTTTATAACGTCATCAGCGGTAAGCCGTGGTATGCGAATATCATGGTGCAGTTCTTTCTGAATCTTCCTTTGTGCATAGGGCTGGGGTTCATCGACTTTGGGGTTATCAACTTGATATATAAAAGACTGAAACAGCGCAACAATGCGGTGAGGATTCTGGTGGATATTGTGTTGACCACTGCACTGGCTGTTCTGTTGACGTACATCTTGAACTTCCTGCTGATGGGCGGGCATGGAAATTTCTGGCATATCTTGAGAAGCTCCCTGCCGGTAGTGCCGTGGAACTGGATTATCGTTCTGCAGATAGAGATATTCTTCTATAGCCTGCAACGTTCGGAGATGGAGAAGCAGATGGCTGTCATCGAGAAGGAGAAGGCGCTGTATCAGTTCGAGGTGCTGAAAAACCAGATTAATCCCCATTTCTTATTCAATAGTCTGAATGTCCTTGCCTCCCTTGCTTATCAGGATACCGAAAAGACGAACCGGTTTGCCAAGAAGCTGTCTACGGTGTACCGTTATCTGCTCACTACGCATGGCAGAGCTACGGTGACCGTGCAGGAAGAACTGTCGTTCGTAGAGTCGTATTTATACCTGGAGCATATCCGCTTTGGCGATGCACTGCATGTGGAGATAGAAGATGATTTGCGGAATCATCATTGTCTCGTCATTCCTGCCAGCATACAGATGCTTGTGGAGAATGCCTTGAAGCATAATATCAGTACAAAGAAGTCGCCGCTGATAGTCCATATATCCATAGGAAACGAAGGGATTACGGTGCGCAACAATCTTCAGTTGCGTAATTATGTGACCAGTAACGGAGCGGGATTGAAGAACCTGCAACGGCAGTATGCCCTATACGGCACGCTGGTGGAGATTCTTAAGGACGAAAAGGAGTTTGTGGTGAAACTTCCCTTTGTGGGCGGAGACGTGAACCGCCTCAACACAATATAGTACTCTTCCCGAAGAAGAATCTGGAAACGTGTATCTTGTCCATAGCCCACGCCATACCCATGCAGCCGCTAAGAGTGAAGGCGGTGGCAGTGACAAGGAACAGCATCCCCGTAGGGTCGAAGGCGAACACGGGCAGAAACGCCTTGGACAGAATGGTGAAAATGGGTGAGAAAAGGAGTATGACCAGCGTATTGCGCCCTATAAAGAAGGCAAGCCGTTTGGCTTGTGCCGGCAGATAGCCGTAGGCTGCCAACAGCAGGCTGATGGAAAGCCAGGTGATGGCGACTCCTGCCAGAGTACCCCTATCCAGATTGGCGGGAAAACAGCATAGTATTACGAATGGAACAATGGCGAAGGTTGTGGCGCGAAAGACTTGTGTAAAACGAAGCCCGCTTTGGCTCACTGTCATGCCGATAAGGAAATAGAGGGCATTGGAGAAGTTCATCAATCCTCCCCAATGGGAAAGGGCAAACAGGCAGACACCGGTCACAACCAGCCGGGAGACAACCGACAGCCTTACATAGCGGAATGTGATATAATAGATGAGGCTGCACAGAATCAGTGTATGCAGATACCAGTAAGGCCCCATCGGATGGAGGAATATCTTGTCGAGCAATACGGTAGGAGTAATGGCATCTACACTTTCGCGTACGGGCAGGAAATGCGACATCACCGTATAGGCCGCCTCCATGCAGGCATACGGAATGAAAATCCATAGAAACTTGCGGAGAAAGCTTCGGGCATCCTTCCGGTTATTGGCCAGATAGCCCGAAATAATCAGGAAAGCGGACATGTGGAACGTATAGACGATTTGTTTCGCATACGGATACTTGTCGCCTATATATACAAGGTGGAAGATAATCATCAAGGTGATGAAGATGCATTTCAGATAATCTATCTCTTTGACACGGCTTTCCATATAGGGTAGTTTTCTGCGTATTGTTATTGATGGCACAAATATATATACTTCCGTAAACTTATTTATATTTTGCAAAGGGATTAAGCTTATTTTCTCTTTTAC
This sequence comes from Bacteroides sp. RTP31139st1_H2_RTP31139_211217, assembly GCF_040227615.1. NCBI lineage: Bacteria > Pseudomonadati > Bacteroidota > Bacteroidia > Bacteroidales > Bacteroidaceae > Bacteroides > Bacteroides sp. RTP31139st1_H2_RTP31139_211217. Next base: position 4,728 of record NZ_JBCNZM010000067.1, read on the forward strand.
CGATTGCTTTTATGTATGGAAAATGTATATTTGTGCATGAATCATTAACTTAATGTAAAACAGACTATGATAACAAGCCAATTACTTCACCCGGCCAGTATTGTGGTAGTGGGGGCATCCAACAATGTACACAAACCCGGAGGGGCTATCCTGAAAAATCTGCTTAGCGGCGGATATACCGGTGAGCTTCGTGCCGTGAATCCGAAAGAGACTGAAGTGCAGGGTGTTGCTGCCTTTGCGGATGTGAAGGACATTCCCGATACGGACCTTGCCATCCTTGCCATACCTGCCGCGCTTTGTCCCGATGCGGTGGAGATGCTTGCTGCGGAGAAGCAGGTGAAGGCGTTCATTATCCTTTCTGCCGGTTTTGGTGAGGAGACCCATGAGGGTGCTGTGCTGGAAGATCGCATACTGGAAACGGTGAACCGGTATGGAGCCTCTCTGATAGGCCCCAACTGTATCGGTTTTATGAACTCGTGGCATCACAGTGTATTCAGCCAGCCCATCCCGCAACTGCATCCGCAAGGGGTGGACCTGATTTCCAGCTCCGGTGCCACAGCGGTGTTCATATTGGAGAGCGCCGTAACCAAGGGATTGCAATTCAACTCTGTATGGTCTGTGGGCAATGCCAAGCAAATCGGCGTGGAGGATGTGTTGCAATACATGGACGAACACTTCAATCCGGAAGCAGATTCCAGAATAAAACTTCTTTATATAGAGAGTATCGGTGACCCCGACCGTCTGCTGTTTCATGCATCCTCGCTCATCAAGAAGGGCTGTAAGATTGCGGCCATCAAGGCGGGCAGTAGCGAAAGCGGCAGCCGGGCGGCGAGTTCGCATACGGGGGCCATTGCCAGTAGCGATTCGGCGGTAGAGGCCTTGTTCCGTAAGGCGGGTATTGTGCGTTGCTATTCGCGCGAGGAGCTGACGACCGTAGGTTGTATCTTCACACTGCCGGAACTGAAAGGGAAAAACTTCGCCATCATTACCCATGCCGGCGGTCCGGGAGTGATGCTGACCGATGCATTGAGTAAGGGTGGACTGAATGTTCCGAAACTGGAAGGACCGGTGGCGGAGGAACTTAAGGGTAAGCTTTTCCCCGGTGCGGCTGTGGGGAATCCCATTGATATTCTGGCTACGGGTACGCCGGAACATCTGCGCCTCTGTCTGGAGTATTGTGAGGAGAAGTTTGACAATATTGATGCTGTAATGGCTATTTTCGGCACTCCGGGGCTGGTGACCATGTTTGAAATGTATGATGTGCTGCACGAGAAGATGCTGCATTGCAAGAAGCCGATTTTTCCGATTCTTCCTTCCATCAATACGGCAGGAGCCGAGGTTGCTGCTTTTCTGGCAAAAGGCCATGTGAACTTTGCCGATGAAGTGACTTTGGGTACGGCACTTTCGCGGATAATGAATGCCCCGCGGCCTGCCAATAATGAAATCGAGCTCTTTGGAGTGGATGTTCCCCGTATCCGCCGGATTATAGATTCCATTCCTGCGGACGGTTATATCGCCCCGCACTATGTGCAGGCATTGCTCCGCTCTGCAGGTATTCCTATTGTGGAGGAGTTTGTTTCGGACAACAAGGAAGAAGTGCTTGCCTTTGCGCGTCGCACGGGGTTCCCGGTGGTGGCAAAGGTGGTGGGGCCGGTGCATAAGTCGGATGTGGGCGGTGTTGTGCTCAATATCAAGAGTGAACAGCATTTGGCATTGGAATTCGACCGTATGATGCAGATTCCCGAAGCTAGTGCTATCATGGTGCAGCCGATGCTGAAGGGTACGGAATTGTTTATCGGTGCCAAATATGAAGAGAAGTTCGGACATGTGGTACTCTGCGGTCTGGGCGGTATTTTTGTGGAGGTGCTGAAGGATATATCTTCTGGTCTTGCACCGTTGTCCTACGAGGAGGCTTACTCCATGATTCACTCGTTGCGTGCCTATAAGATTATCAAAGGTACGCGTGGGCAGAAGGGAGTGAATGAAGATAAATTTGCCGAAATTATTGTACGGCTTTCCACCTTGCTGCGCTTTGCAACGGAAATCAAGGAGATGGATATCAATCCATTGTTGGCGACTGAAAAGCAGGTGATAGCGGTGGATGCGCGCATTCGGATAGAAAAATAAGGGTTAGAGATTAGGGATTAGGGATTAAAGGGGCTGACTGTTAATCGCTCACCGCTAATCCCTTTTTCATCCTGCCCAGCCCTCCCTATCCAGATTTCTATATCCGATAGCTTCCGCCAAGTGTGCCGGCTGTATCAATTCGCAGCCTTCCAGGTCGGCGATGGTGCGTGATACTTTCAATATACGGTCGTAGGCGCGGGCCGAAAGGTTCAGTCGGTTCATGGCAGTTTTGAGCATGGCAAGTCCTTTGTCATCCGGACGGGCGTGGCGAGCAAGCAGTTTACTGTTCATCTGGGCATTACAATATATGCCGGGAATGTCTGCATACCTTGCTTCTTGAATTTGTCGGGCACGTATCACACGCTCGCGTATGGTGGCGCTCGATTCGCCGGGGCGGGAATCTGCCATCTCTTCAAAGGGGAGTGGGGTGACTTCAATTTGCAGGTCGATACGGTCGAGCAAAGGTCCGGATATGCGGTTCAGGTACTTTTGTACTTGTCCGGGACTGCACACACAAGCCTTGGTGGGATGCGTGTAATACCCGCATGGGCACGGATTCATAGAGGCTACCAGCATAAAACTTGCCGGATACTCTACATTGCATCGGATGCGTGACACGGTAATCTTCCTATCTTCCAGCGGTTGGCGAAGAACCTCCAATACGTTACGGCTGTACTCTGGCAGTTCATCAAGATATAAAATTCCGTTATGTGCCAGACTGATTTCACCGGGCTGGGGGAAACTTCCTCCACCGGTCATCGCTACCGTAGAAATGGTGTGGTGAGGGGCGCGGAACGGGCGTTTCGAGATGAGTCCACCGTCTTTGCCCAACTTTCCGGCAACAGAATGAATCTTGGTCGTTTCCAGACTCTCTCCCAAAGAGAGGGGAGGAAGTATAGATGGCAGACGCTTGGCAAGCATGGACTTACCGCTGCCCGGCGAACCGATGAGAAGTATATTGTGGCTGCCCGAAGCAGCTACCTCCAAGGCTCGTTTCACATTTTCCTGTCCTTTTACTTCTGCAAAGTCGAAATCGAAGTTGCTCTGCTGGGAATAGAATTCCTCGCGGGTGTTGACTAACGTAGGGGTTAATTCCTGCGTGCCATTAAAGAATTCTATAACTTCCTTGATGTTTCCCGCTCCGTACACTTTCAGATTGTTTACTACTGCCGCTTCGTGGGCATTCTGTTGCGGTACAATCATACCCTCAAACCCCAGTTCTCTGGCCTTGATGGCAATGGGGAGTGCTCCTTTGATAGGTTGCAGGCTGCCGTCAAGGCTTAGTTCACCCATCAGCAGATAGCGTTCCAGCTTATCGGACTGGATAACTTCGCTGGCGGCAAGTATGCCGATGGCTAAAGGTAAATCGTAAGCTGCACCTTCCTTGCGGATGTCAGCCGGAGCCATGTTGATGACAATATTGCTGGTCGGCATCCGGTAGCCGTTGACCTGCAAAGCAGATATGATACGTTGATGGCTTTCTTTGACCGCAGAGTCCGGCAAACCGACTAAATAGAACATACAGCCTCTGGAACTGTTGACTTCAATGGTGATGAGGGTTGCGTCAATACCTTGAACAGCCGCTCCAAAAACTTTTATGAGCACGTTTTTAGTGATTAGGGGTTAGTGATGGCAGGATAGGCTACCGTCGGTTTTGTTTTTTGAGTTTCTTTTCACTCTCTTTCTTCTCTTTTTCCTTTTGCTCTATCTCCTCCAGTTTCTTTTTGATGTCTTCCTCACTCATATTCTTCCCTTCAATTTTTCCGGAAGGGCTAAGGAACAGATTGGCAGGCAATGCTTGTATGGCGAGCTGTTTGATGGGCGCTGTGTTCCATCCGGAGAAATCACAACTCTGTTCCCACTTCAGGGTATCTCTTTTGATTGCTTCTTCCCATTCCTTTCTGTCGATATCCAAGGAAATGCCCCAGAGTGCGAATAGCTTGTTCTTTTCTTCTTTCTTGTAAATCCGGCGCAGGGCAGCGTTGGCTTCCATGCTTTGCGGGTCCCAAGATGCCCAAAAATGTATCAACAGATATTTGTCCTTAAAGCTAGTACGGCTGATTTGTGTGCCTTTGGCATTGGGCAGGTTGACGTAAGGGATGGTTTTCCCAACGGATACCTTCTCTTCTTCTTGGATAAGGTCAAGCAGTTCGTCCACATACGGACGGTCTTTCAAGCCTCCGGTCATGTGTTCTGTCATTTCTTTGATTAAGGAGAAGTCCGGTTGCGGTTTTTGCACGAAATATTTCTCCAGCAGATAGATACTTACCAGCGAAGAAGGATGGCTGTTGATGAAGGCTTCTGCTTTTTCTTCCAATGCTTTCTCCGAGGGAGTACTCAAACCTTTCAACTCTTTCTGAAAAGCTGTCAGTTCTTCATTGGGGGCATTCCCCGTGATTTCCAGTGAAGTAAGCTCGGCGGCGGAGCCTTTTATCTTTATTTTGTCTCCTTTGTTCAGGTAAAGCGGATATTCTGTGCCGTCACTGAATTGCAGCCATGTAGAGACAAGCGTGTCGGTGGTGAGGGTTGCAGAGAACTTGTCATCCTTGACAAGCAGAGTGTCCATACGGTTATAGAACTTGTCCGTACCATATATATAAAGGGTATCATTCCCCAGCCCTTTGATTTCACCATTTAGGTAGACTGAATTTGTATTTTTGCTGCCGCAGGCAGACAATATAATAAGCAGAAGGTATGCAAGATAGATTTTCTTCATTCCGGTTCTTTTTCTGATACTTCGTCGCGAAAATACTTCTTTTTGGTGTGAATAAAAAGAAATGCCCGACATATTTCTATGCCGGGCACGTTCTTTTCAATCTAACCTTTATTATTTGATGATATTCATAAAGTCAGTGTTAGTGAAGTATTTGGCGAATTCCAGGTCAGAAGCAGCCTTCTTTGCCAAAGCCGGTTCTTTTGCAATGGCATTCTTCAGACTGCTGGTTACCATAGATGTATTGTTGGTTCTTGCGCCAAGTACAGCCATCAGGTAGTCAGTATAAGCGTCTGGTCTTTCGATAGCAGCCAGTGTGTTCTTAGCCTTGTTGTAGTCCTTAGCCAGGATTTGTGCCAAAGCAGCGCTGTTAGTCTTAGTGTCGCCAAATGAGCTGACAGCCTTGTCGTACTGTCCTTGAGCAACATACAGATTACCCAATGCCTCGTTCAGTTCCTTAGAACCGGAAGCCTTGCTCAGATAGCTTTCTGCTGCTGTTCTGTCGCCCTTGGTCAAGGCAATCAGACCGAGATTCATGTTTGCTTCAGGAGCATCCTTGATGGAGAGAGCTTTCTTGAAGTAGCTTTCAGCCTTGTTAAGATCACCAGCCTGATAAGCCAGTTTACCTAAGTTGTTGTAAGCACGGAAATCGTTCGGGTAGATTTGAGTAGCTTTTGTGAAGATGGCTTCTTGCTTGGCAGCATCTTTAGTCAAGGTGGTGGCATACAGTAATTCTTCGATGTTCAGCTGCTTGGCATCGCTGTCGGCGAGGTTTGCGATTTCTTCGTCAGACTTACCGATGATTTCGTAGTTCAAAGTCAGGCGTGAACGACGCAGTTGCGGCAGGATTTCGTCAGCCAAAGTCTTATAAACAGAAGAGATGTTCTTGATTTCTTGTTCTCTTTGTTCAGGATCCTGATACATGGAAAGAACGCGAAGAATCAATTCTTTATCTTGGATGTTTGATTTGGATACCAGTTCCTGGAAGCCTTCCCAGTCCTGAGCCGTATACTTGGTGTCTACTGCTGCATTGATTTTTGCTTTCTTCAAATCTCTGTTGATGATTTTAGCCGTGTTGTCCTGGCGGTTCTCAGCCAGTGTAGTATTCAAGCCTACACCACCATCGGGAGAAGCGTATGCGGAGATTTCGATGTTGCTGATTTTCTTGTTTTCAGCTTCGTCTATGTTTTTCACTTCTTTGCCGAATTCTTTGGCAGTCTTCAATTCGCTGGCGCGTACGTTGGCTTGTTGAATCAAGAACATGATGTTGGCGTCATGCTTTTCTTTGATGATACGTTGGAAAGCGTCGTCACCATTGGCGGGGTTAGCGCTGCCCAATGTTTGTTCCAGCATCTCAGAAGTGGAGATTACACCATCAGCTACTTTTACAGCAGGGATAGTGACAGTCTTTTTGCCTACTGTAGCCTTGAATTCCAGATACAGTTCGGATTTGGCCATTTCCGGTACATAGTCGAAAGATGTCTTCATAGTGTAGCTGCCGCCCATCTTGTAAGAGATAGTCTGGTCGTTACCTTCTACTTTTTCGCCTTGGAACACAGCCGACTGGCCTTTAGCTTCGCCGCCATTCCATTTCAGTACGGGGGTTACTTCTACCACAGCCTTCTTGTTGAAGTACTTTTCGGGGAATTTTCCGTTGATTGTAGCGGGAACTTTACCACCTACAGCCTCTAGAACTTGAGGAGTTACGGTGAAATAATCTGATGACAATTCACCCATCTTTTTGCTGCACGATGTCATTAATGCAACAATCATTGCCATTAAAAACGGCAGATACAATTTCTTAGTCATTTTAGGTATAAATTAATTGTTTGTAATTGAAATTTGTCTATTCCATGTTAGTGTGCTGTTTAGGCATGGACATAACAACGCAAAGATATTAAATCCTATTACAGTTTGTTAACTCGTGCAGCAATTTTATCATAATTTAATGAATTTCTCGCTCTTTGCGGTACTTTATATTGCGGGGATGATGTTCTATGATTTCACTGCGCAATCTGTGCCGGTCAATATGTGTGTAAATTTCTGTTGTAGCGATAGATTCGTGGCCCAGCATACTTTGTATGGCGCGCAGGTTGGCTCCTCCTTCAAGCAGGTGGGTGGCAAAGGAATGGCGGAAGGTGTGCGGACTGATGTTTTTGGTGATGCCGGCCTTCTCTGCCAGTTCCTTGATGAGATGGAATACCATGATGCGCGAGATATTTTTGCCCCAGCGTGCCAGGAATACATAGTCTTCGAAGTCCTTCTTGATTTTCCAGCCTCCATTGCGGTCTACAAACCAGTTCCTTATCTCTTTGATGGCACGGGACGATATGGGTACAAGGCGCTGTTTGCTGCCCTTACCTTCTACCTTGATGAAGCCTTCGTCGAAATACAAGTCGGAGATTTTCAGATTGCACAGTTCCGATACCCGTAGACCGCAACTGTATAGAGTCTCGAGGATGGCCCGGTTGCGTTGCCCCTCATTTGTGCCCAGGTCAATGGCGGAGATGATGCGGTCTATCTCTTCCACCGTCAATACTTCTGGAAGCTTGAATCCGATTTTGGGACCCTCCAACAGTTCGCTGGGGTCTCCCTCCAGGTAGTCGGCTATGACGAGGAAATGGAAAAATGACTTGATGCCCGACAAGATGCGTGCCTGCGAGCGGGGATGGATGCCGATGTCGTGCAGTCCGGAGGCAAAATGCTGCAAGTCATCCAGGGTAGTGTCAAGGATAGCGATACCCTCTCCTTCCAGAAAGTGCAGCAGCTTCTGTAAGTCTGTTTGGTAAGCATCCACTGTATTGGGTGAGAGTGCTTTTTCCAGTTTCAGATACTGGTGGTACTTTCTGATTATCAGCGTTTGTTTCTCCTTATTCGTGGATTTTTCTTCTGATTTCATTTCTTTTTTCTACCTTTGCTTCGCGAAAATAGGCTGCATTTCAGCAAATTGCAAATAAATTTGCATCTGCTTTCGGTTTGCACTATCTTTGCACCGCAAAGGTATAAAAAATTGTGTTATGAGGATACAGATTATTAACGGCCCCAATATAAATCTCTTGGGCAAACGTGAACCTTCCATTTACGGTAGCGTTACTTTTGAAGACTACCTTGCCGAACTCCGTAAGAAATATGCGGATGTACAGATTGACTATTTCCAGTCCAACATTGAGGGAGAGCTGATAGACAAGATTCAGCAGGTAGGTTTTGATGTGGACGGCATCATTTTGAATGCGGGTGCTTACACCCATACGTCCATCGCTCTGCAGGATGCTATCCGTTCGGTCACTTCTCCGGTGGTTGAGGTGCATATCTCTAATGTACATGCCCGCGAGGCTTTTCGTCATGTGTCCATGATTTCCTGCGCTTGTAAAGGTGTCATTCTCGGTTTCGGGCTGAACTCCTACCGTCTGGCCATGGAGGCGTTAAAAGATTATTAAATAAAATAGGTATATAGATTATGTTATTGAAGCAAACGAAGATTGTCGCAACGATTTCTGACCAGCGCTGTGATGTTGATTTTATAAAGCAGTTGTTCGATGCAGGTATGAATGTTGTACGTATGAATACTGCACATCTTGGCCGTGAAGGTGCCGAGAAGTTGATAAACAATGTGCGTACGGTTTCCAACCGCATCGCTATCCTGATGGATACGAAAGGACCGGAGGTCCGCACGACGGTTCTGGCTGAGCCCATTCCTTTCAAGGCGGGCGACCGCGTGAAGGTGGTAGGCAACCCGGAGCAGGAGACTACCCGTGAATGTATCTCGGTATCCTATCCCCATTTCGTCAAAGACTTGAATGTGGACGGCCATATCCTTATTGATGACGGTGACTTGGAGTTGGTTGTTGTAGAGAAGACCCCCGACTACCTGCTCTGCGAAGTACAGAATGAGGCTACTCTGGGCAGCCGCAAGAGCGTCAACGTTCCCGGCGTCCGCATCAATCTGCCTTCTCTGACGGAGAAGGACCGCACCAATATTCTTTATGCCATTGAGAAGAACATAGACTTCATTGCCCACTCCTTTGTGCGCAATAAGCAGGATATACTCGACATCAAGGCGATTCTTGACGCTCATAACAGCGATATCCGTATTGTGGCTAAGATTGAGAACCAGGAAGGCGTTGATAATATCGATGAAATCCTGGAAGTAGCCGACGGTGTGATGATAGCTCGCGGTGACCTCGGTATTGAAGTTCCGCAGGAACGTATTCCGGGCATCCAGCGTGTGCTCATCCGCAAGTGTATTCTTGCCAAGAAGCCGGTGATTGTTGCCACACAGATGCTTCATACCATGATTTCCAATCCGCGTCCCACCCGTGCGGAGGTAACGGACATTGCCAATGCCATCTATTATCGTACGGATGCCTTGATGTTGAGCGGTGAAACCGCCTATGGAAAGTATCCGGTAGAAGCGGTGAAGACGATGACCAAGATTGCCGCCCAAGCGGAGAAAGATAAGTTGTCTGACAACGATATCCGTATTCCGCTTGACGAGAACAGCAACGACGTGACTGCGTTCCTGGCCAAACAAGCGGTAAAGGCTACCACCAAACTGAAAATCCGTGCAATCATCACCGACAGTTACAGCGGCCGTACTGCCCGTAACCTTGCCGCTTTCCGTGGCAAATATCCGGTGTTGGCCATCTGCTACAAGGAAAAGACCATGCGGCACCTTGCCCTTTCCTACGGTGTGGAAGCTATCTATATGCCCGAACTTGCCAACGGGCAGGAGTATTACTTTGCAGCCTTGCGCCGCTTGTTGAAGGAAGGCCGTTTATGTCCTACGGACATGGTGGGCTACCTGAGTAGCGGTAAGGAAGGCACACAGACCTCTTTCCTTGAAATCAATGTCGTAGAAGATGCCTTGAAGCATGCTGAAGATAGTGTGCTGCCTAACAGTAACAGATACTTGTAGGATAAGGGATTAAGGATAAGGGGTTAGGGATTAGCGGTTAATGATTAATTAATAATTGTGCGCAGAACTAACCCCTAACCCCTAATCCCTTATCCCTAACCTATAATCCATTAACAAAGTGACGATTGACGAATACATTTTGCAGCACATTGATGATGAGGGCGATTATCTGAAAGCGCTCTATCGCGACACGCATGTCAAGTTGCTATATCCCCGCATGGCTTCCGGACATTTGCAGGGGCGTATGCTCAAGATGTTTGTCCGGATGATTCGTCCCCGGCAGGTGCTGGAGATAGGGACTTATAGCGGGTATTCCGCACTTTGCATAGCAGAAGGACTGCCGGAGGGCGGGATGCTGCATACGTTTGAAATCAACGACGAGCAGGAGGACTTCACCCGTCCGTGGCTGGAGAATTCCGATTACGCGGATAAAATCAGGTTCTACATTGGCGATGCCTTGGAGCTGGTACCGCAACTGGACCTCACTTTCGACCTTGCCTTCATTGACGGAGACAAGCGCAAATACATCGATTATTATGAAATGGTGCTCGCCCGCCTTTCCGGCGGTGGATATATCATTGCCGACAATACCTTGTGGGATGGCCATGTGCTGGAAGAACAACCCCATCGCACAGACCTGCAGACAATCAGTATCAAAGCCTTCAATGATTTGGTGGCGTGGGATGCGCGTGTGGAGAAAGTCATTCTCCCCCTGCGTGACGGATTGACGATTATCCGTAAGAAGTAACTGTTTTTTTTATCTTTTTCTCAGCAGCCGCTTGCTGAGGTATCTCACCGGATACCATACGGACAAGAAGCCTACAGTGATGACCGTTAAGAATACCAGAATAATATCCGTGGCATGTACACTTACCGGATAAGCGTCCACTACAAAACTTCCATTGCCTCCCCCCAATGAAATCAACCCGAAACGTTGCTGCAGAAAGCACAGCAACAATCCTAAAACGATGCCGGAGAGGGCGCCGAATACAGAAATCATCCTGCCTTCGAACAAGAAGATGCGCGCTATGAGGCGGTCGTCGGCACCCAGGTTGCGCAGTGTCTCCACATCCTCCCGTTTGTCCAGTATCAGCATGGACAGCGAACCGATGACATTGAAGCATGCGATACCCAGAATGAAGGTGAGGAAGAGATAAGAGATGAGTTTCTCTATTTCCATGATGCGGAAAACATCGGCCTGCTGCTCGTAGCGGTTCTGTACAATGAATCGGTCGCCGAGAATGCCTGCTATTTTCTTTTGTACGGAGCCGATGTTGGAACCGGGTTTCAGTTTCATCTCGATGGCAGAGACTTCCGTGTCATAATTGAACAGACGGCGGGCAAAGTCAAGTGACGTCAGTATGTAGCGTGAATCGTATTTTTGCTGGTTGACGGCAAAGATGGCGCCGGGCGAGAAGAGATACTCCCGGTTGAAAGCCGCAGTGGGGTTGGCTATGTTTACCCGTACGTTCCGTTTGGGGGCATAGACCTGCAACGGGTCTACGAACTGAATGCCGGTGCCCAACTCGGATATAAGTTCCACACCCAGAAAACCATAGTCCACCACCGAGTCGCTCAGTAGGAACTTTCCCGTCCCATAGAGCAAGCTGTCGATGGATGTAAGCTGTTCGAAATTGTCCTCCACTCCCTTGATGACGGCCATTGCCTGGCGGTCCTTGTACTGCACCATGGCATTCTCTTCCAGTGTTTCCGTCCACACGTCAATCTCGGACAGGGCGTGTACTTGCCGGATGCACGCTTCGTGCGGGTCGAAAACCTTACCTTCGCGGACGGTGATTTTCAGTTCCGGGTCGAAGGCTGTGAAAAAGCCTGCCACCATGTCCTGAAAACCGTTGAACACGGACAAGGTGCATACCAACGCCAACGTAGCCAATGCCACTCCACACACCGAAATACCGGAGATGATATTAATGGCATTGTGTTTCTTCTTGGAGAAGAGGTAGCGGCGGGCTATAAAGAAGGGAAGGGACATTATTTCAGCAGTACGTCAATTCGTTCCAGATAGTCCAGTGAGTCGTCTACGAAGAACTTCAGTTCGGGGATAATGCGTAGTTGGTGGCGTACGCGGGTACCCAGTTCAAAGCGTATGGATTTCATGTTTCCGTTGATGTTCTTGACTATTTCTTCGCTTTTCTCCGAGGGGAATATACTGAGATAAGCGCGTGCCACGCTCATGTCGGGGCTGATGCGTACGGCACTGACGGAAATCAGTATGCCGGGCATGGACTTGGTTTGCAACAAGAAGATATCACTCAGTTCCTTCTGCAGGAGACGGGCTATTTTATTTTGTCTGGTAGTTTCCATACTGTTCATTTTTTTATGCTGGGGTGCAGCCTGTTTTCACGTTAGCAAAGTTACTGAAATATATCGTTCTGCCGACTGTTTATAGCTTTTTTTTCATTCTTTTCCCTATTGTAGGGTTCATTCTTTTCCGTTCTGTCGATGAGATATGCCTTTTCGTAGATTCTATTTGTTGTTCTTGTTATGCTTCCCTAACTTTGATGTCAGTTCGGAGAACTGCTGATGATGAGTGAAGAAGGAAGAGAACCATTCCGTTATAGAAGAGACTCTCTCTAAATAGCGTTTTTTCATGTATTATTGACTTGAACCGTTTTTACCCGGGAGGGTAGAAACGGTTTTTTTGCGCATCTGACCGGGCTTTCTTGTCTCTTGCATAGGCTTCCGTTGTGTGCTACATAGGCTTCTGTTGTGTTTTGCACGGTGGTTTGTCTTGAGAAGCCTTTGGGTTTATCATGTGCGCACGGCTGTGGTACGCCTTTTCCACAGTCGTGAAGAAGACGTGCCACGGCTGTGAAGAATATGCTTCACAGCCGTGGTTTTTCATCAATATATAGGGGTTGACAGAACAGACATAAGGGAATGACAGAACAAACATGAGGGGATAACGGAACGGACATAAGCACTCGACGCATTCCGTATCAGGGTATGAATAGCGGAATGCGTCGGGTGCTTGTGGGGGAATGATATGATATTTGTTCTTATGCCTTTACATACTTCCTTTTGGCTATCAGCACTGCCACGATGATACCTATCACCAGCAGCGCCAGTGCTCCGTAGGCGATGCCTTCCGTCACGTGCAGGCTGGTGGGGTCAAAGCGCATTTCGATGGTGTGCTGTCCGGCAGGAACATACATTGTGCGCAGGATATAGTCGGCGCGTGCCAGTTCGGCAGGCTGTCCGTCGATGGTTACGTGCCAGCCGTCCGGATAATAGATTTCGGAGAATACGGCAATACCGTCTTGGGCATTGTTCGTTTCGTACGTCAGGCGGTTAGGTGCGTAACTTGTCAGGCGGATGCTGGAGAGGCTGTCTTTATAACTTTCCGTGGCACCTTTCAGCACATCCTTGAAGCGGGCATCCACTACGGCTGTCTCCGTAGGTATGATGCTGTCCAGGGCGTCAATCTCTTCGTTGGCGTTGTTCACATACTGCACCTTGTTTACAAACCATGCATTGCCGTAGGCGTGTGGGTTGAGGATGGGAACGGTTTGTCTTTGCTGCCCTGCAGGGAAGATGAAGTATTTGGTGTTCAGCATGTTCAGTATGCGGAACTTATTGGCATCCACGCTGTCCATCTCACCTCCGGCGGTGGCAATGGCCTTGTAGGCCGCCTGCATTTCGGGAGAGATGTGATGCTCTATCATTTCCTGGTAGCGGCGCAGCTTGGCCGGGTGATAACCGCCGACGCTTTTGTGCCAGTAGGAGGTGTTGTTGTCATCGAAGGTGCTGGTGGCAAAGTTCAATACACGATAGTCCAAGCTGGTATCTTGCAGTATCAGCTCGTCTGTATTCGTCTTGGTGAAGGTTTCCGTACGGATGGAGTGGGGCACGAACTGGGCATCATTCAGATAGCGCTTGTTGACCCCCCACATATCTGCCAGGCAGAGTATGGTGATACCTGCAATGGTCAGCGAGCTGCGCAGCTTGCCGCTTGCATAGAGCCAGAGCAGGCTGCAGCCGATGCCTATGATGATGAAGCTACGCAGGGCGTCGCTGCTGACGAGTTCGGCACGCATCTCTCCCAAGTTGGCAAGGATGCCGGAGAGCTCGTTGGCGGGTATCATCTGCTGGTTGACGGCATTCTGCAGCATCTGTGCCTCTTGGGCGGGCACGTAGCCGGAGCCGATGCTGCCCGGGGCAACGGCAAGCAGCAGGGCGATGCCTGCAGTGAGCAGCAGGCTGATGCCGAGGGGCTTCTTTTCCTGTTTTAAGATTTCCGGCTCTTCGAGCAGGCGTTTCAGGGCAAAGATAGCCAGCAAAGGTATCGTGAACTCTGCTATGACAAGGATGGAGGACACGGCGCGGAACTTGTTGTACAACGGGACGTAATCGATGAAGAAATCCGTCAGCGGCATGAAGTTCTTGCCCCAGGACAAGACGATGGAGAAGAAGGTGGCTCCTATCAATGCCCACTTCAACGGTCCTTTCACGATGAAGCATCCCAGTACGAACAGAAACAAGACGAATGCTCCGACGTAGACGGGACCCGACGTCATGGGCTGGGTACCGAAATATTGTGTCAGTGAGCCGTACAGACTGCTGTACATCGGGTTTGCCTTGCTCATGGCAGTTTCACTCTGGCTGAGGGCGGCAGATGCTCCGCCTTTGAAGTTGGGCACCAGCAGAGTCAGTGTTTCGTCGATGCCGTAGCTCCACTGGGTGATGTAGTCGCGGTCCAGCCCGCTACTGGTCTGCTTGGCAGCGTCGCCGGTCTGCACCAGTTCGCTTTTGCCGCGCATGGTTTCTTTGCTGTAGGCATAGGTGTGATAGAGGTTGGATACGTTGGCGGCTATGCCGACGAGGGCTGCCACAATCAGTACGGCACTTGCCTTGAAGAACTGGGGCAATGTCTTGGTACGCCATGCTTTCTCGAAGTAGGCTCCCACAAAGAAAAGGATGACGAAGAAGAAGTAATAGGACATCTGCACGTGGTTCGAGGTGATTTGCAGGGCCACGAACAAGGCGGTGAGGATGCCTCCCCACAGCAGTTTCCCACGATAGGCGAGCACAATGCCTGCTATGGTGGGCGGCACGTAGGCAAGGGTGATGAACTTCCAGATGTGTCCGGCAGATATCAGGATGAAGAAATAGGACGAGAATGCCCACATGATACCGCCCAGTCCGGCCAGCCAGACCGGTATGCCGAAGACGCGCAGCAGGATGTAGAAGCCGAGCATCAGCATGAATGTGAGGCACACATAGTCGGGCAGGAAGAGTTGGTAGGCTTTCTGTACCCACTGCAGTGACTTGGTGGAGTCATACGAAGGGGCTATCTGATACATGGGCATACCGCCGAACAGCGAGTTTGTCCAACGGCTGCGTTCGCCCGTCTGTTCGTAATACTCCTTGACTTCTTGTCCTGCCCCTGCTCCTGCAGCCGTGTCGTGCTGAAAGAGAATACGGTTTTCTATATCCGCCGGGAAGAAGTAGGCGAAGGAAAGGAGGACGAATGCCAAGATGGCAATAAGGTCGGGAAGAAGCTTCTTCATGAGTTATAAGTTATGAGTTATCAATTAATCAATTGTGGGGCAAAGATAGTGCAAACCGAATACAGAACTTTCATGCTTGCGTGAAAAAGTTTTGTTGAGGTGCAGCCTATCTTCGCTTTTGTGGCAAAGATACATAAATGCAGATTGTTATTGTCACGTTATCGGCAGAATGTTGTACCTTTGCCTTTCCAAAAAAAGATTAAAGTGCTTTAATGGTAATATGCAAGCTTAAATTATTATAGATATGACAATAGGGATAATCAGTGCAATGGACAGCGAACACCGCTGGTTGGTGGAGCGCTTGCAGGATAAGAATACGTCGGGCGATGGTAGTTTCCGCTATGTGGAAGGTACATTGGGCGGTAACCATGTAATCTTGACGCAATGCGGCATCGGTAAGGTGAGTGCAGCGGTAGGAGCTTCGGAACTGATACGGCGCTTTTCTCCGGACTGCATCGTCAGCACCGGTGTGGCGGGCGGCATTGATGCTTGCCTGAAGGTGACGGATGTAGTGGCAAGCCAACGTCTGGTGTATCACGACGTCTGGTGCGGCGACGGTAACGAGTACGGACAAGTGCAAGGTTTTCCCGCCTCTTACGAGGGATGTTCCTCTCTGTTGAAACATGCCTTGTCGCTGAACGAAGCCGGAATGGAAAGCCGCATCCACAGCGGACTTGTCTGTACCGGCGACCAGTTCATCACCAACCGTACGGAGCTGGATACCATCAAGCAACGTTTCCCCGACGGTCTTGCCGTTGATATGGAGTCTGCCGCCATTGCGCAGACTTGCTATCTGTACAATGTTCCTTTTCTCAGCTTCCGCATCATCAGCGACACACCCGGAGTAGAGGACCATGCTTCGCAGTATGCCGATTTCTGGGGAACCATGGCAGAGCGTTCGTTCCTCACGATATGGACCTTCCTCTCCACCCTTCCCAGCAATTTATAACTCATAACTTATAACTCATAACTCATGAAGAAGATTCCCAGTTTTACAATTGACCACATCCGCTTGTTGCGCGGTATTTACGTATCCCGCCAGGATGAAGTGAACGGAGAAACAGTCACTACTTTCGACATCCGTATGAAAGAGCCCAACCGTGAGCCTGCCTTGGGACAAGGTGCTCTGCATACTATCGAACATCTTGCCGCCACCTACCTGCGTAATGACCCGCAGTGGCAGGACAAGATTATCTATTGGGGCCCCATGGGCTGCCTCACCGGTAATTATCTGCTGATGAAAGGTGACTTGAAGCCGCAGGACATACTGGCGCTGATGCAGGACACCTTCCGCTTTGTTGCCGAATATGAAGGTGAAGTCCCCGGTGCCGCTCCGCAAGATTGCGGCAACTACCTGCTCCACGACCTTCCGATGGCTAAATGGGAGTCTGCCAAATACCTGCATGAGGTCTTGGAACAGATGAAAGAGGAGAATATGAAGTATCCGGAAAAAGAAGAAAAATAAGGGGGTTAGGGATTAAGGATAAAGGATTAGGGATAAGGGATTATTGGGGTCGCATAGACTTTAATATAGGCATAACCCCATCCTTGATCCTTATCCTTTATTATTACACAATCTCAATCCCTTGCTCCTTGCAAAGTTGCAATCCCAAGTCTTTCAGCTTGAATTTCTGTATCTTGCCGCTTCCTGTCATGGGGAATTCCTTGATGAAGAAGATATACTTGGGTATCTTGTAGCGTGATATTTTGCCGATGCAGAAGTCTCGTACATCCGATTCGTGCATATCCACTCCTTCGTGCAGGATGATGAAAGCGCCTACGGCTTCACCGTACTTTTTAGAGGGAATGCCGGCTACCTGCACGTCTTTTACGCCTTCCAGTTGATAGAGGAACTCTTCTATCTCGCGGGGATAGATATTTTCACCACCGCGGATAATCATGTCCTTGATGCGTCCTGTGATGCGGTAATTGCCGTTCTCGTCCTTCACTCCAAGGTCTCCCGAGTGCAGGAAACCGTTCTCGTCAATGACTTCGGCCGTGGCTTCCGGGTTTTTGTAGTAACCCTTCATGGTGTTGTATCCGCGGTTGCACATTTCACCTTGTACGCCTACGGGACACTCTTCTCCGGTTTCGGGGTCGATAACCTTTACTTCCGTATGTTCAAAGTCGTGTCCTACGGTATTGCAACGTACGTCGAACGGGTCGTCTATCCGGGTGGCGGTCATTCCGGGAGCAGCTTCGGTCAGCCCGTAAACGCTGGTTACCTTCATGTACATTTTCTCTTCCACCTGCTTCATCAGCTCTACCGGGCAGAGGGAACCTGCCATGATACCCGTACGGAGGCTGGACATGTCGAACATGTCGAACATCGGATGGTTCAGTTCGGCAATGAACATGGTGGGTACGCCGTAAAGTGCCGTGCAGCGCTCCTTGTGGATAGAGGCGAGCACTACCAGTGGGTTGAAGCGTTCCACCATTACTTCTGTACAGCCGTGTGTCAGGCAGTTCATGGTGGCAAGTACCACGCCAAAGCAGTGGAACAATGGTACGCAGACGCAGAGCTTGTCATCGGCGGTAAACTTCATGTGCTCACCGGTAAGGAAACCGTTGTTGGCAATGTTGTAGTGGGTAAGCATGACGCCTTTCGGGAATCCCGTAGTGCCGGAGGTGTATTGCATGTTCACTACATCGTGGCAAGTGACCTGACTTTTGAGTTCATTCAGGCGGCTGTCTTCTATATTGTCGCCCAAGAGAAGTATTTCGGCCGTGTTGTACATGCCCCGGTGCTTCTCCTGCCCCACGTAGATGACGTTTTTCATATAAGGGAAACGTTCGCTTTTCAAGTGTCCGCGTTGGCAAGTCTTCAGTTCCGGAAGCATGGTATAGGTCATCTGCACAAAGTCACTGTCCTTTTCGCCATTGACGATGCAGAGGGTATGCATGTCGGAGTTCTGGCAGAGATATTCCAGCTCGGACTGTTTGTAGTTGGTGTTTACCGTTACGTAGACGGCACCTATCTTGGCGCAAGCGTATAATAGAGTCAGCCAGTCGGGTACATTGGCTGCCCAGATACCTACGTGTGTTCCCCGTTCCACGCCGATGGCGATAAGTCCTTTGGCCATGTCGTCCACCCGGCGGTTGAACTGGCTCCAGGTGAAGCGCAGGTTGCGGTCAGAGTAAACGATATATTCTTTGTCTGGTGTTGTTTCGGCCCAATGTTCCAACCATTGGCCGAGGGTACGTTCGTATAACATGATGTGGAAGTTGAAAGTGGAAAGTTGAAAGGTGAAAATAGAAAGTATTTATCATTTTCCATTTTCACCTTTCAATTTTCCATTAATTTAAATTGGTGTATAAACTACTGCAAGTATCTTGGCTGCCTGCCCTTCATAGGCGTGTACGTGGTGCGGAACAATGGAATCGTAATAGATGCTGTCACCTTCTTCGAGCAGGTAGGTGTTTTTGCCGTAACTGATTTCCATGGTCCCTTCCATCACCATGATGAATTCTTCGCCTTCGTGTGAGGAGAGTACAAAGTCACTGTCGTCCGTAGCGGCCACATCAATGATAAACGGCTCCATATGGCGGTCGGCTTTGGATTTGGAGAGTGAATGATACTCCATATGCTTGCGGCTGTGGATGGCATTGTTGGAGAAACTGATACTGTTCTGCGACTCGTCCTTACGGCAGACCACGGGACCGTTCTCATCCTGGTCGTCAAGAAAAGTTCCCAAACGTACACCCAGCACACGAGCTATCTTGATGAGGGGAGCCAGTGACGGGAGGTCGATGTTGTTTTCTATACGTTCAATCTGTTCGATAGCAAGTCCCGAACGCTGTGCCAGTTCTTCCATACTGATGGATTGGCTTTCACGGAGTGATTTTATTTTTTCTCCTACGATTTTGCTGGTATCCATAATGATAGTATTTTCTGTCTAAAGGTTGTAATTTATAGCTGTTAAACCGCAAAAATAAGAGAAACTTTTACTTGATGCAACATTCTGAGGGAAAATATTGCTGAAATATCTCCGGTGGTCGGCTTATTTGTATAATATTCTTCTGTTCTGTTTCTCTTTCTTCCCCAAAGTTCTGTTTATAGCCGCTTCAAGTCTTGTTCCGATACGTGCTTTCCTTTGTACGCTTTGCCTGTTGCATTGAAACGATAGCTTAGGTTCAGGGAGAAGCTGCGCGAGTCCGGGTTTGCCTTTTTCGTATAGGTCAGCCGGGGACCGAACAGCATGAAGGAGCCATACCGGGAATTCCACAGGTCATTGGCTTGCAGTCCGAGCGTCAGCCTTTTGTTGAAGAATGTTTTGCGGATGCCGGCGTTTATGCCCCAATAGGAACGTTGCAGCATGGCGCCGAAGTTGCCTTCGCTCTGGTAGTCGGCATCAAGGGAGAGAATCCACTCGTCCGGAAGCTGGAGACTGTTTTGCAGAAAGAGGTAAATGCTGCCGCGGTTCATATTCTTGCTACTGCCTTGATTGGTGACTTTGAAGAACGGTTGGGCGAAGTAGATGCCGAGCTCCGGTTTCCAGATGCCGACGGTGGGTGACAGATGGGCAGAGGCGGTGAGATACTGCATCCGTTTGAAATTTCCGGTAGTGAAGATGACAACATCCGGATTGTCCTCGTATTCTTTGGTCATGAAGGCAATGGCATTGCGGCGGTATTGGTAGTTAAGTCCGAATTGTACCCACTTGTAAAGGGCCGTGAACTGCAGGTCGTGGTTGGTTTCGGGGG
>NZ_JBCNZM010000068.1:0-15044 GCF_040227615.1 Bacteroides sp. RTP31139st1_H2_RTP31139_211217
CCCTTGCCTACCTTGCGTCCAAGAGTATTGCCACTGTGGATAAGGCAATCGAGACCGCTATCGCAGCCAAGGAATACACGACAACCAAGATGAACGATGTGAAGCTGCTCCCACTGAGCAACCATTCTCTGCTGTCCTATTTCAGTAGCCGACGGATAGACATCACCATTGGCAGGATGTATTGCAGGGAGATACACTACAAGGTTGAGCAAAAACATTACTATGGCATTGCCTTTGGCAATCTGAGTGAAGGACATGAGGTGCGCAATCCCTATTTCAAGGGCTGCATCGGGCATAAGGACATCACCCTGCTTGCCCATACGTTCAACGAGTGGCAAAACGGTTGTCTGGTCTTTGAGGGCTTCATGGACTTCCTTGCTTATATGACCCTCGTTAAACAGCAAGACCGATGGTTTGTCGTTGAAAGCCCTTGCGACTATATGATACTGAACTCAGTCGCCAACCTCAAACAGGCATTGCATTACCTTGACCGTTACACCCACATCCATTGCTTCCTCGACAACGACCAGGCAGGACGCAAGACGGTTGAGAGCATCAGCAATGTATTCGAGTACAGGGTGACGGACGAGTCCTTCAGATATGCCGACTACAAGGATGTCAACGACTATCTGATGAGGAAGAAACGAACGGCATCTGAATGACATTATAAAGACGAAAACACCATCATTTGATGCAAAAATGGCTCAAATGCATTGAAATTACATATCAAATCTGCACTTTTTCGCCCAAACATGCTTGATTCTCAATTATTATCCTTATTTTTGCATCGTTTTAATACATTATTAAAATGTAGCAGAATGGAATTGAAAAAAGAAATAAGGATATTGGGCAGACGCTTTGAGGTGGAACCTCGTGCCAAGGAAAGCCTGAAAGGCATCACGGTTGGCGAGAAACTCTCATACCGTTTCTATGATGGCACATACCAAGGCACGCCCCTGCTGTTCGTTGAGCCCAAGAAGGGCAATCCCTCTCCACGGACTTGCGCCATCACGGGCAAGCGGTTGACCGAAGCCCTGGGACTGCCTGCGGTGTTTATCCTTGCGCCCGGACCCACCTACGAGCGACACAGACTGGCAGACAAAGGAGTCTTCTTTGTCATGTCCGAGGAATATGCCCATCTGCCAGGCATCATAGCATTGGAGAAGACAAGCAACAGGAAGATTGCCGAAGTATTGACCCCTGTGGCGCAATACATACTACTCTATCACCTACAGGTGGGCAGTATTGAAGGAATGTCGCCAAGGGATATTGCACCGTTGCTTCCATATTCTTACGAAAGCGTCACGTTGGGTGTCACCTGTCTTGAAGATGTAGGACTGTGTCAAAAGATTCAGAACGGACAGCGCAGCAAGGTGGTACACTTCGAGTTGAAGGGCAAGGAACTGTGGGACAAGGCTCAGAACGTCTTGCTGTCACCTGTGGAGAACCGCATCTTTTGCGATGACATACGCTTGGATGCGGAATACCCCGTATGCGGCATCAATGCCCTGGCACATTATTCCATGCTTAATCGTGACCGGGAAGAGATGATAATGATGACAAGCAAGGAATATCGTGCCGTCAAGTCGGCTGATGTCATGGAGAATCCCAACATCTATGACGGCAACTATATCATAGAGGTATGGAAATACCCTGTTGTCAGCAAAATGGGCGACAAAAGCCAGTGGGTTGATCGCCTTTCCCTTGTCCTTTCGTTGAGAGATGATGATGATCCGAGAGTAGAAAAAGAAGTAGAACGAATAATCAGTGAACAGAAATGGAAGGATTAGTCAAGTTCCGTGAAGCATTTGCGGAATACTCAGAAAACTATGTGGTGATAGGCGGAGCAGCCTGTGACATCACCATGACCAATACCGTGGTGCGTCCACGCGCCACACACGACATCGACATGATAGTCATCGTAGAGAACATGACCGAGGCTTTCGCCAATCGCTTCTGGCAGTTTGTGCGGGAGGCTGGCTATCGACCTGAAAAGAGGAAACAGGAGGCTGGTGAGCCACCAAGGTATGAAATGTATCGTTTCCTTGATGGTAAAGACGGCTATCCCGAGATGATAGAACTGCTGTCACGCCACCCCGACGTGCTTGGAGAGCCAAAGGGATTTGTCATAGAACCTATCCCGACCGATGAAGATGTGTCGAGTCTTAGTGCCATCATCATGGACGATGATTACTATCACTTTACTATCGCACACAGCCAACTGACTGATGGCATACGCCATGCCAATTCCGCTGCCTTGATAGCACTGAAGGCAAGAGCCTACCTAAATCTCATGGCAGACAAGCGGGACGGCAAGCATGTGAACACCAAAGACATCAAGAAGCACCGTTCGGACATCCTGAAAAATGTGGTCATAATGACTGAGGACAACATTGAGGCTCCTGCTTCAATAGTGGCATGTATAAGGGAGTTTGTCGCCTCCATCAGAGCCGACTGGTCAACTCTCGCAGAACCATTGTCAAAGTCACTCGGTCAAGACGAGGCATTTGTGACCGGACTGTTAGATCAACTGGATGAATTGTTTATAGAAGCATGACCAATATGAAGATACAATACGCATCCGACCTGCATCTGGAGTTTGCCGACAATTGGCGGTATCTGAAAGCCCACCCCTTGGAGGTGACGGGCGACATACTGCTGCTTGCCGGCGACATCGGCTATCTCGGCGATGACAACTACTCCAAGCATCCCTTTTGGGACTGGGCATCGGAGAACTACAAGGAGGTGCATTGCTGCATGGGCAACCATGAGTTCTACAAATATTATGATGTGGCGACACTGCCCGACGGCTATCTCTTGGAGGTACGTCCCAATGTATTCAGCCACTACAACGGTATTGCGAGGATTGGCGACACCGACATCATCCTCTCCACCCTTTGGTCGAGGATTCCTTTGGAGGACGCTTACTTCACCGAGCAAGTGATAAGCGACTTCCGCCGTATATTATATAAAGGTGAGCTGATGACCCATGCCCAATTCAATGCTGAGCATGAACGTTGCCTCACCTTTATCAAGGATGCAGTGGCATATTCGCAAGCAGCCCATAAGATTGTTGTCACCCATCATGTACCATCGTTCCGTATGCTCCACCCAAAGTTTCAAGGCAGCAAGGCAAACGTGGCGTTCACCGTAGAGTTGGAGGACTATATCACCGATAGCGGCATAGACTATTGGATATACGGACATTCGCACACCAACATCGATGCCAGGATAGGCAACACCCAATGCTTGTCCAACCAGTTGGGCTATGTTTTCTCTAACGAACATCAGGACTTCTCCCATGGCAAGTACCTGACCATATAGCCATCCACATTTTTTTCATCCACCCTCTTTACAAGCTCTTCCCTATCGGAAGGGCTTTTTTTGTGCCTTTCGAGTTTGATTTTTGAGTATGATTGCGAGTGTAATCAAAATTAGAGTTAAGATTTGGCTCCGCGGAAAGTCATTTCGGTTTAAGATTGAAGAAAAGGTAGTTCCTTTGCATCGGCAATAAGCCAAACCATAGTAAAATCAAACTTGAAAATATGAAGTCATTTGTAATATTCGCCATTGTCGTGACCATAATCTATGTCATCTACTATACGGTCATCATCGTGCAGGATCTGTACGGAAAGCCCAAGGACGAGAAGTCACAGGGCGAGTCGTTTGATGTCAGTGACATGACCGACGAGGAAGAGTCGATAGCGGTCAGCGAGAGCGACGGTGGTTTCAGCGTAGGCGACAACCAATATGAGACAGCCTACGAGGAGAAGCAGCTTGCAGAGCCTACAGAGGAGGCAGCCGCCACTGCGGAAGAGAGCAAGCCTCATGTGCTTGAAAAGATACAAAGCGCAATCGAGAAGAAGATGGAGGAAGTGAATACCACCTATTCCGACCCCATGTATTCGGAAGAATTGAACAACACCATCATCGCCCGCGGTCTTCGTCACAATGGACGTGACATGGTCAAGGTGGAATCACTCAATAATGAGATATGATGTCAAAAACAAGAAGTGCATTTCTATCATTATATGCCGCTTTAACCCCAGCTCTGGCCAGTGCTAAGTGTGGCAACGTGGACTACAGCTGGGGAGCGGACGCACTTGCGAGTGCCCATGACTATGCCGTGACGATGATGCTCTATATCGTTTATCTGTGCTATGCAGTGGCGGGCATCGTGGTCATAGTCAGCGCCTTGCAGATATATATAAAGATGAATACGGGCGAAGAAGGAGTGAAGAAGAACATCATGATGCTGGTGGGAGCCTGCCTGTTCCTCATAGGAGCGACCATCGTCTTCCCCGCTTTCTTCGGTTATCAGATTTGAGATACAGGTGATACGAGATAAGATAACTCAAAGTGTAACAAATTAAAAGGTAAAAAGAATGTTTGAAAGGATTAACAAGAAGGTGAAGGGATTCTTCTCTTCACAGCGCATGAAAACGCTCGCCCTGATGTTGCTTGTCGGCACCACCGCAGCAATGGCACAGAACGCAGCCGGCGACTACTCGGCAGGAACGACCGCGCTTACCACAGTGACGGAGGAGATTGCCAAGTATGTACCTATCGTGGTGAAGCTCTGCTATGCCATTGCAGGTGTCGTTGCAATTGTCGGAGCCATAAGCGTTTACATCGCCATGAACAACGAGGAACAGGACGTCAAGAAGAAGATCATGATGGTCGTCGGCGCATGTATTTTCCTCATTGCAGCAGCCCAGGCACTGCCTCTGTTCTTCGGCATTGGAGGTTAAACGCAGCGTGAGATTGTGAGTATGTAGAACGTTAAAACACTGACAGTTATGGCAGATACAAAGCAAGAGCGTTTTCCGGATTATCCCATTTTCAAGGGACTGCAACGTCCATTGGAGTTCTTCGGGTTGCAGGGACGCTACATCTACTGGGCGGCAGCCACCGCAGGAGGAGCCGTTGCGGGTTTCATCCTCGGCTACTGCATCTTCGGTTTCGTGGCAGGACTCGTGCTGCTAGTCCTCGCCGTAGCTGTCGGTGGCGTTCTCATCGTCATGAAGCAGCGCAAGGGCTTGCACAGCAAGAAGAGTGACAACGGCATATTCATCTATGCCTATTCAAAGAAAGTGTAAAACAAAAAAGAGAATCCATTATGTCCAAGTGGAAAGCTATCAATGATTGTAAGTGAATGGAGGTGGGGGCATCACGCATGAGGGTGCGCCCGCCTTTTTGCGATTAAAAAAGAAAAAGAACAATGACCCTATACATCATACTCATATTCTCAGCCATCTGCGTGGGCATGGCCATCAGTGTCAAGGCATTCGGCACGGGA
This sequence comes from Bacteroides sp. RTP31139st1_H2_RTP31139_211217, assembly GCF_040227615.1. Taxonomy (NCBI): domain Bacteria; kingdom Pseudomonadati; phylum Bacteroidota; class Bacteroidia; order Bacteroidales; family Bacteroidaceae; genus Bacteroides; species Bacteroides sp. RTP31139st1_H2_RTP31139_211217. Next base: position 5,300 of record NZ_JBCNZM010000068.1, read on the forward strand.
GGGAAGCGCAAGCGCATCTTCCAGGACATCTACTTCTCCATCGAGGAAGTGGATGGCATCGGCGTGCTCTATACCAAGACGGGCGAATACTCCGCTGTTCTGAAGATGGAGAACCCTGTGCAGAAGTATTCCGCCAACATCGAGGCCTACTATGAGTTCACCCACCTCTTCGCCGCCCTTGCCCAGACCTTGGGCGAAGGCTATGCGCTGCACAAGCAGGACGTGTTTGTGAGGAAGGCATTCAAGGAAGAGAACGGTGGAAATCATGAGTTCCTGAGCGAGAGTTACTTCCGCTATTTCAACGGCAGACCCTTTACCGACAGCGTCTGCTACCTCACCATCACACAGGAGAACAAGAAGAGCCGTCTGATGTCGTTCGACAACAAGAAATGGCGTGACTTCTTGGTGAAGATACGCAAGGTGCACGACCAGCTGAGGGATGCCGGCGTGAAGTCCCGATTCCTCGGCAAAACGGAAGCCTGCGAGTATGTGGACCGTTTCTTCTCCATGAACTTCCGTGACAAGGTGGTGTCGATGACCAACTTCAAGGTCGATGACGAGACCATCGGCATGGGGGACCGTAGCTGCAAGGTGTATAGCCTTGTGGATGTGGATTATGCCAACTTGCCGTCGGTCATCCGTCCCTACGCAAATATCGAGGTGAACAACACCAGTATGCCCGTTGATCTCGTGAGCATCGTCGATAGCGTGCCCGGAGCCGACTGCGTGGTGTTCAACCAGATGGTGTTCGTGCCCAACCAGAAGCGTGAGCTTGCCCTACTCGACAAGAAGAAAAACCGCCATGCCTCCATGCCCAACCCCAGCAACCTGATGGCTGTAGAGGACATCAAGCGTGTGCAGGAGGTGATAGCCCGTGAGAGCAAGCAGCTCGTCTATACCCACTACAACCTCGTGGTGGCAGTGAGCGGCGACACCGACATACAGAAATGCACCAACCATCTCGAAAACTCCTTCTCGCGCATGGGCATCCACATCAGCAAGCGGGCCTACAACCAGTTGGAGCTGTTCGTCAACTCTTTCCCCGGCAACTGCTATGGCATGAATGCCGACTACGACCGATTCCTCACCCTCGGCGATGCCGCCACCTGTCTGATGTACAAGGAGCGCATCGTGCATAATGAGGACACCCCGCTGAAGATATACTATACCGACCGCCAAGGTGTGCCCGTAGCCATCGACATCACAGGAAAGGAGGGAAAGGAGAAGCTGACCGACAACTCGAACTTTTTTTGTTTGGGTCCTTCGGGCAGCGGCAAGTCGTTCCACATGAACAGCGTGGTGCGTCAGTTGTGGGAGCAGAACACCGACATCGTCATGGTCGATACGGGTAACTCGTATGAGGGACTCTGCGAGTATGTGGGCGGCAAGTACATCGCCTATACGGAGGACAAGCCCATCACCATGAACCCCTTCAACATCAGCAAGCGGGAGCTGAACATTGAGAAGATAGACTTCCTGAAGAACCTGATACTGCTGATATGGAAAGGCTCGGAGACGCAGATACCCGAACTGGAGTTCCGTGTCGTGGAGCAGTTGGTGACGGAGTATTACGATTTCTATTTCAACGGTGTGCAGCCCTATCCTTCCTCACAGAAGGAGACACTGAGAAAAAACCTCTCCACCATGGAGAAGCGGCGCGGCACGGAGCTGACGCAGATACACGACAAGGTGGAGAAACTCATCAAGGGACTGGAGGAACGGCGCATGGCATTGAGCGTGAAGACCCTCTCCTTCGACTCATTCTATGAGTTCGCCTGTGAGCGTCTCGACCAGATCTGCATCGAGAACAACATCACCACCATCGACTGCGACAACTTCGCCTATATGCTCCAAAACTTCTACCGTGGCGGCAAGTACGACAAGATTCTCAACGAGAACGTGGATAGCACCTTGTTCGACGAGACCTTCATCGTCTTCGAGGTGGATGCCATCAAGGAGAACAAGCAGCTCTTCCCCATCGTGACGCTCATCATCATGGACGTGTTCCTGCAGAAGATGCGCCTGAAGAAGAACCGCAAGTGCCTTGTCATCGAGGAGGCATGGAAAGCCATCGCCTCGCCGCTGATGGCCGAGTACATCAAGTACCTATACAAGACAGCCCGAAAGTTCTGGGCGAGCGTGGGCGTAGTGACACAGGAGATACAGGACATCATCGGCAGTCCCATCGTGAAGGAAGCCATCATCAACAACTCCGACGTGGTGATGCTGCTCGACCAAAGCAAATTTCGTGAGCGATTCGACGAGATCAAGGCGATATTAGGATTGACGGATGTGGATTGCAAGAAGATATTCACTGTCAACCGCTTGGATAACAAGGAGGGAAGAAGTTTCTTCCGTGAGGTGTTTATCCGACGTGGATCGACGAGCGGAGTGTATGGTGTGGAGGAGCCGCACGAGTGCTATATGACCTACACCACCGAGCGAGCTGAGAAGGAGGCATTGAAACTCTATAAGCATGAACTGAAGTGCAGACATCAGGAGGCTATCGAGCGGTATTGCAGAGATTGGGATGCCAGTGGCATCGGGAAGTCGTTGGCATTTGCGCAGAAGGTCAATGAGGCGGGGCATGTGCTCAATTTGACGGACGATGGAGCCACTCGCCGCTGACACGGCGAGCACGGGGGCTGATTGATGGAAACGGAAATCCCGGAATAGACGTAAAGCCCAGATGCCCGAAAGCAAAACTTTCGGGAACGGTGGCTGGGTAGTATTTACGATTAGTAGTAAATACGATTAGTAGTGAATACTACCAATAGTAAATACTACAAGTAGTAAAGTAGTGGAATAGTAGAAACTGAAAGTAGTAAAAACGTAAAGTAGTGAAGCAATGAGACGTTTATACCTTATTATAATATATATGTGTCTTACACTTGTCGTGGGAAGGGTTCATGCGCAGTATTACAGCGTGAACTACGACAAGCAGATCGTTGCCGCCATGGCTGCCGCATTCGGTGCTGGAGCTATGGCAGAGAGCTATTATAACGAGCAGGTGGGCGAAATCTTGAAGCACTACAATGCCGCAGAGGTTGCCACTGCCGGCATCTTCGCTGCCAAGTTCTTGGAGCGCAAGGCATTCACCGACCTCGGCATTTGGAGCAGTAGCACGGAGAACTACTATTACCGCCGCATCCACAATATGGTGGCGAACAAGATTATGCCCAAGATATGGACGGTGGCAGGAATGATGCTGAAAAGTCCGCAGACCGCCCTCTACTGGGGCAGTTACCTGATGAAGATATGCGCCGACACAAAGTCGCTGTGTATGCAGTTTGAGAGTGTCGTGACCAACAGTAGCTTGACCTTTGCCGACATTCAGTTCTTGGAAATCAACCAAGAGATAGCCGCCATCCTCAAACTCTCGGAGATAGGCAATGTAGATTGGCAGCAGCTGTTGGATGACATCGCCAGTGTGCCCGGCAACTTCACCGTGGAGAACCTCACCGCCGACATCGAGACGCTTTACAATATGGGAGCATCGTTGGCGACGGCAGGTATCAACGGGGCATCAGGCGCACTCTTGCAGCAGAGTGCCTTCAACGACCTTTTCAATGGCAAGGTGAGTAAAATCATCGACATCTATGACAACTACCATGACCTCTATGAACAGGCAGAGAACGGCATCGGCAGCACACTCCTTAGTCTGGTGGGTGGCGAGGACAACGTGGCAGCCCTCTTCGACCTCTCCAACTACAACATCACCTCGTGGATGACAGACTATCTGAGCGAGACGCAGGGCAACTACTATACACAGCGTTGGTACATTGCCCGACGAGACCAAGGCAGCGTAAGCCTCTGTGACTACTATCCGCCGACCGATGACAACAGTATTCTGAACGGTGACCATTGGTATCGTATCAACACCTCCGACCCCAACTTCTACCCTAACAGCACGCAGCGAGAGCAGATACTGGCCAACTCGGAGAACCATGCCGGATGGAGCCGCAGCCGTGTGCAGCAGCTCAACGCCCAGAGCGACGGCTTCACCTATACGATGAACTATTGGATGTCGTCGTACATCATCAGCCGTGGCGGCAAGCAGACCAAGAAGGCCTACGCCTACGAGATACACGTTACCAAGAGCTGGAACAACGTGGAAGAGGTGTATGAGGATGTCTTCGACTCCTACAGCATGGACTTGAATACCTTCAAGCGTCAGTTGCAGGCACGTCTCTCGGAGTATAACGACAACGAGGAGGGCTATGTCTATTACATCGGCAGTGACGCACGCCGTTACTATCAAGCCACCGATGCCGCCAAACTGAAGGGCGTGGAGAGCGTGACCATCAGCGTCACCTGTTCGGACGGTGTCACCCTCGGACAGGGCAGCACGCAGTACAAGTGCCGTGAGTGCGGCGGTTCGCTCAATGCCCACAGCAAGGAATGCGCCATGAGGACAAGCGTATCAGAAAATAATCTCGACCTATCGGAACTGGACGAGAAGGAACGTGAGGCGAATAGCAAGATAGCCCTGTTGGAGGCGCAGATAAGCCAGTTGGAGACAGAGAACAGGAACCTGCTCACGCAGATAGCCAATGCCTCTGTGGAGGAAGCCCCTGCCTTGCGGCAGCAACATAATGTCAACAAGACGAAGATAGACAACCTGAAGAAGGAATTGGCGACATGGCAGCAGCAGTTGGCAGACATACAGAATGCCAAGAGCGAGGCGGCTAACGACAATGCCACCTCCACCGATGACTACTACCGCATCCCTGCCATCATGCAGGATGTGAAGTCAGCCTACAATCTCACGTGGCAAGGTGCCGGTTCGTGGAACGGCTACACCTACGTCCGAACTGCCACCATGCCCAACATCAACGGCATTATCACCTTCAAGGCGACACTGTCCATTGCAAGGAAGCCCAAGTACTTCCTTGGCATCAAGATACACCGTGCGATACTGCAAATATCGTGGGAGCTGACCTCGGAATACACCGACACACAGGTGGTGGATGTGCTGACCCTTGACCCGAATGCCTCTGACGAGGAGAAGACGAGGCAGGTGAACAGCCGTATCTCGGAGATAGCCCAGGAGTTCCCGTCGTGCAGCATCACCACAGAATATGCCAAGAGCGAGGCAACCCAGACCGCCGACAATGACGATGTAATACACCTGCTCTGGTCGAGCGACCGTCTGGAGATAGCCCGTGAAGTAGATAGCCGTATCACCAAGATTTACGCCGACTTGGTATCATTAGAAAAAATGATGCACTACAAGCGCAGCATCATTGACGTGCTGAAGGACATTCTTCCTTCAATCGACGCAGACCAAGGTCGCAGAAGGACACTCATTGAAGAGTGCTACGAGCGATGGAGAGAGAATGCAGACCCTAACAGAGGGAATGGTGAAGATAACGAGAACGAAAACTGAGGGAGGAACGGAGAATGAGACATACCATCATCATAGCTCTCCTGCTGATTACCCTCTTCCCCAATACAGCCTTGGCGCAATGGGGATTCGATGCGGTATCGGTGGAAGCATACATCAACGACCACAAGAAGCAGCGCAGCCTCTTGCTGGCACGCAGCACTTTGGAGTACAGCAATCAACTGCTGCATGAATACAGCAGTGAAGAGGTGGGCAAATACAAGGAACTGAATGTGGATTTGGACAAATACACCCGGGCCTTCGACATCATCGATGTGATGTACCAGTCGTTGCGCACGGTGCTGAACGTGAAGAGCACCTACCAGACGGTGAGCGACCGCATCAGTGACTACAAGAACCTGTTGGAGGACTTCAATGATAAGGTCATCAAGCGGAAACACATCGAACTGGCTGACACGATGCTCATCAGCATCAACAAGAAAGCCATCGACAACATATACAACGAAGGAAGCCAACTCTACCATAGCGTCAACGACCTCGTGTTGTATGCCACAGGAGCGGCAGCCTGTTCAACTTCCGACCTGCTGATGGTGTTGGACAATATCAACAATTCGTTGGACCTGATAGAAAAACATCTGAACCAAGCCTACTTCCAGACATGGCGGTATGTGCAGCTGCGCATGGGCTATTGGAAGGAGAAGGTGTATCGGACGAGGACGAAGGAAGAGATACTGGAAGATGCCTTCAGCCGATGGAAAGTGGCAGGAAAACTTGACTATTGACGGATTGTAAACAAAAGAAGAACGGACATGAAGAAGACAATGATACTCATCATGGCGGTAGCAACCACCATCAAAGCCACAGCCCAGAGCGTGACCTACAACCACGACTCCTCCAAGCAGAACCAGATAACGGTGATGGAGACAGGTGGCGGTTCTCTCACCCCTGAGTTCTATTATTGGCTGTTACATAACAACTATAAGAAGACAGCGGCAGAGAAGAACAAGTTAGGTTTCCGCACTCTTGCCGGCATCAACCTCTACAACCAAGTAGATGATGCGGAGAAGATAGACTCTGCCCTCACCAAGCGTGCTGAGGTGGAAGCCTTGAACGTAGCCGACCGACAGATAGACCTCGCCTGGCTTGCCGAAAGCAGCAAGATCAACGGTCAGTTGGACAAGATGAAGGCGAACATAGACCATATCATCCCTACAGGAGGCACCATCAACGACAAGCGTCGGTGGGAGGAACTGTACAATATGTACCAGTGTGCCGTGAAAGCCACCAAGGATGCCTATATGCCCAATGCACAGAGAAAGCGGCAGTATCTTAGCATCTATGCCGACCTGACGACACAGAACGAGACACTACTGAAATACCTTGTGCAGCTCAACACCCAAAGCCAGACTACCGCCCTCTTGGCAGCCACCAACGACCGTGTAGTACATAAAGGCAGCATCATCAGCGATGCCAAGAGCCGTTGGCAGGAAAACATGAAGGGCGTGAGGAGCTCGACAGGCACTGACGGCGATGATGCCAACAGCGGTGAGGGTGAAGAAAGTGTGAACAGATAGAAATAAGGGAAGAGAAGAAATAATCACAAAACAGCATAGAGATATGAACGATATTCAGATTTTCAACAACGAGGAATTTGGAGCAGTCCGAACCACAGGAACACCAGAGCAACCCTTGTTCTGTTTGGCTGATGTGGCAAGAGTTCTTGGACTAAAAACCAGCAAGTTGGTACAACGACTTTCGGATGATGTACTTTCAAAGTACCCCATCTCGGATAGTCTTGGAAGAGAACAGGTTACAAACTTTATCAATGAAGACGGACTGTATGATGTCATCCTTGACAGTCGCAAACCCGAAGCCAAACGTTTCCGCAAGTGGGTGACATCGGAGGTGCTCCCCTCTATCCGCAAGCATGGTGCCTATATGACACAGCAGACCATCGAGAAGGCATTGGCAGAGCCAGACTTCCTGATACGGTTAGCAGTCAATCTGAAGGAAGAACGACAAAAGCGTCTGCTTGTCGAACAGGAGTGTGAACACCAAAGGACACGCATCGTTGAGTTGGGATCCAAGGTGGATGACCTGCAACAGGAGGTGACGGAGATGAAGGACAAGGTGAGTTACCTTGACATCATCCTTGCCACGAAGAGCAGTGTCCTGGTCACACAGATAGCACAGGACTATGGCGAGTCGTCCATCCGCTTCAACCGACGTCTGAAGGAGATGAACATCCAGTATCAGCGTGGCAAGCAGTGGATTCTGTATGCCGACTACAAGGACTGCGGTTATGTGACCAGCGAGACCTACCTCATTAAACACAAGGACGGTACGGAGGATGTGCGCATGAACACCAAATGGACACAGAAAGGTCGCCGCTTCCTCTATGAGAAACTGAAGAGCGTGGGAGTCATTCCTGTTATCGAAAGAACATAAAATAAAGAAATAGCTATGGAATCAATATCAAAAATACAGTTACGTCTCTATGCCGCCAAGAGGAAAAACGGCAAGTGGCAGTTGGAGATGTCAAGGATGCCGAAGCGAATCAGCGTTATCGGCAGGACACCCATCGTTGATGAGCATTATATGCCATCTGATTTAGAGGTAGTTTCAATGTCAAAGCTTCACAAATATGTCGGAAGTTACTACGGCAAGATTGTGAAGACCCTCAAAGAGGAAGGCATCATCACCAAGGAATATGGAATGTGGAAACTGCGTGAAGACCTTCAGGACAAGGGCATTGCGGTATATGTCACAGGCAGGATGCGCTGCTTCTACCACTTCTATCTGTCATGGACACCGAAAGGCATAGAGTTTATCAAAGAGATTATCAACAATAGAACCAGGCACTGATGGCAGACAACATACTCAGCGATTTCGGCATCAACATCCTCGAAGAGGAGATTGACGATGTGATATTCCAGACCAACGAGTTCCTGACCGATGCCACCTTCACAGGCTCACAAGGGCCGTTCTGGTGGATCCTCCAAATGTGTATGGCATTGGCGGCACTGTTCTCTATCATCGTGGCGGCAAGCATGGCCTACAAGATGATGGTGAAGAACGAACCGTTGGACGTGATGAAACTGTTCAAGCCCTTGGTGGTGAGCATCATCCTCTGTTGGTGGTACCCACCTGCTGACACAGGCATGACCAACAGCGGCAGCAGCTGGTGCGTATTGGATTTTCTATCCTATATTCCCAATTGCATCGGCAGTTACACCCACGACCTCTATGAGGCAGAGGCGACCCAAATTTCCGACAAGTTTGAGGAGGTGCAGCAGTTGGTATATGTCAGGGACTCGATGTACACTGACCTCCAGGCACAGGCAGACGTGGCGCATAAGGGCACATCAGACCCCAACCTGATAGAGGCGACGATGGAGCAGACGGGCGTGGACGAAGTGACCAACATGGAGAAGGATGCCAGCAAACTGTGGTTCACCTCACTGACGGCAGGGGCCGTGGTGGGCATCGACAAGATAGTGATGCTGATAGCCCTGATCGTGTTCCGCATCGGTTGGTGGGCGACGATATACTGTCAGCAGATATTGCTCGGAATGCTCACTATATTCGGTCCAATACAATGGGCATTTTCGTTGCTGCCCAAGTGGGAAGGAGCGTGGGCGAAGTGGCTAACCCGTTATTTGACAGTTCATTTCTACGGAGCCATGCTCTACTTCGTCGGTTTCTACGTCCTGTTGCTGTTTGATATTGTGCTCTGCATACAGGTAGAGAACCTGACGGCCATCACCGCCAGTGAGCAGACGATGGCAGCCTATCTGCAAAACTCGTTCTTCTCGGCAGGCTATCTGATGGCAGCGAGCATCGTGGCGTTGAAATGCCTGAACCTCGTGCCCGACCTTGCGGCATGGATGATACCAGAGGGCGACACCGCCTTCTCAACCCGAAACTTCGGCGAGGGCGTGGCACAACAAGCCAAGATGACGGCTACGGGAACCATGGCGACCGTGATGAGATAACATGTGAGTGTGCGGTGAGTCACCGCACCTCCTATTGAAACAAATAAAAGTAACCATCAAGAAAAATGAAAGCAAAAAATGAAATTGAGCGTTGGCTCAAAGATGAGAAATTCATGGCGTTTGCCAACAAGCGTGCAAAGGAAGAGTTTTTCAATTCCGAAAACAACTACATCGACCCACAGTATGAGGAGATGGCAGAAGGCTTTGAGGATAACGACGAGTATGTAGTGCCTATGGTAGATTACCTGAGTTATCGCTTGCATCGTGCCAAAATCTACAGAAATCGACGGAGACGTGAACGTGACATCTGGTGGGTGTGGATCCAACTGAAATACGAAGGCATCTACGTAGAGGCTTGCATCAAGTATTACGCCAAACTGGTGGAAGCAGTTGAGAAGGACAT
>NZ_JBCNZM010000068.1:15054-24635 GCF_040227615.1 Bacteroides sp. RTP31139st1_H2_RTP31139_211217
GCAGTAACGTATGGTAATCAAGAACTTAGAAAACAAAATCAAGCTGGTGGGCATCATCTGCTCTGCGTTCCTCATGGGCTGCATCATCATCTCGGTGTCGAGCATCTGGACGGCGCGCTGCATGGTGACGGACGCGCAGCAAAAGGTGTATGTATTGGACGGCAACGTGCCCATACTGGTGAACCGCACCACGATGGAGGAAACGCTGGATGTGGAGGCAAAGAGCCATATCGAGATGTTCCACCATTACTTCTTTACGCTTGCTCCCGATGACAAGTACATCCGCTATTCGATGGAGAAGGCGATGTATTTGGTCGATGAAACTGGTTTGGCGCAGTACAATACGCTGAAGGAAAAGGGCTTTTACAACAATATCATGGGTACGAGTGCCGTGTTCAGCATCTTTTGCGACAGCATCAAGTTCAACAAGGAGAAGATGGAGTTCACCTACTACGGTAGGCAAAGGATAGAGCGAAGGAGCAATATTCTGATGCGTGAATTGGTGACGGCGGGACAGGTGAAGCGCGTGCCGAGGACGGAGAACAATCCTCATGGACTGCTCATCACGAACTGGAGAACCTTGCTCAACAAGGATATTGAGCAGAAGTCGAAGTCAAACTTCTAATATCCTAGCGGTATGAGTGTAAAAGGAATCAGACGGATGCTTGTGGGCGAGGATATGCCCGACAAGAACGACCCCAAGTACAAGAAGCGGTATGAGAAGGAGGTGGCGGCAGGGCGCAAGTTTGCCAAGACCGCGAGGATAGACCGTGCGGCGGCTAAGGTGCAAGGCTTTGCCAATGCCCACAAGACGCTGTTTCTCGTCATCGTCTTCGGCTTTGTCGCCACGTGCTTCGGCATCAACATCTACAGGATGGTGCGGTATTACGGTCATCGGACGGAGGCTGCAAGTGCCATCGAGCGGCAGGAAGGGCGCATGAAGCAGATGATGAATGCAGCCCATTGCATCACTCCTCCCGTGACGCATCGAACCAACGAGGAGAATCGAGACAAGTCAGTAACATCAAAATCAGACAGCGATGAGAATAACAGATAAGATAAACTTCCGTCAGCCGAAGTACATGCTGCCAGCCATCGTGTACATCCCGTTGATTGCCACAGGCTATTTTGTCTTTGACATGTTCAATACGGAGGTGGCGGAAACGCAGGACAAGAACCTGCAGACCACCGAGTTTCTGAACCCCAACCTGCCCGGAGCGCAGATTAAGAATGGTGACGGCATCGGTGGCAAGTATGAGAACATGGCGAAGTCGTATGGTCGCATAGCAGACTATTCGGCTGTTGATAACATTGAGCGTGACAACGAAGAAGAGAAAGAAGCGTATGAATCCAAGTACACAGAAGAAGACCTTGCGGAACTCGTCCGTCAGGCAGAAGAGAAGGACGATGCAGCCGAAGTGGCCGATGCCAAGGCGCGAGAAGCGGAAGCACTCGAAGCACTCAACAAGGCACTCGCCGAAGCGAGGCTGAGAGGACAGGCGGCAGTTGCCCCCGTGGCCCAGGATACCACACAGGCTGGGCCTCCCAAGGAGCAGATTGAGGTGAAAGGTCAGATTGCCGAGGACAGCAAGGCGGTGAAGGCACTGGACGAGGAGGACAAGGCACAGGAGGTGGTGAAGAAGGTGAAGGTGACTTCGGACTATTTCAACACCCTGACGCAGAACGAGCATGAGCCAAAGCTCATCAAGGCCATCATTGACGAGGACGTGAAGGCTACGGACGGGTCGAGGGTGCGGCTGAGACTGTTGGACGATATTGAGATTGGTGAGACCGTGGTGAAGAAAGGGTCGTACCTCTATGCCACCATGAGCGGTTTCGGTTCGCAGCGAGTGAAGGGTAGCATCAACTCCATCCTTGTGGATGACGAGCTGATAAAGGTTTCGCTTTCGCTTTATGACACGGACGGACTGGAGGGACTGTATGTCCCCGGCAGCCAGTTCCGTGAGACCACGAAAGATGTGGCGAGCGGTGCTATGCAGAGCAACATGAACATCGACCAGAGTGGAGCGAACAACAGTTTCTCGCAATGGGGAATGCAAGCCGTGACCAATGCCTACCAGAAGACAAGCAATGCCATCAGCAAGGCTATCAAGAAGAACAAAGTGAAGCTGAAGTATGGGACGTTTGTTTACCTTGTAAATGGGAAAGAGAAAAGGAAATAGACACTGCCCGACAACGGAATTGTCGGGAACGGTGGCTCATAGAGTATAAACATCAAAAAATCAACTAATATGAATTGTTTTCAGAAAATGAATGTCTGTGCATTGCTTTCGCTGAGCGTGCTTTCAGCCAAGGCGCAGACCACCTACATGGAGATGGAGCAGCTGACGGTCAACGACCAAGTGACCACCGTCATCACCGCCTCCGAACCCATCCGCTTTGTCGATATATCCACAGACAAGGTGGTGGGCGACCAACCCATCAACAACACCATCCGCCTGAAGCCGAAGGACAACGTGTATGCCGACGGTGAGGTGTTGGCGATAGTGACAATCGTGACGGAACGCTACCGCACGCAGTATGCACTGCTCTATACCACGAGGATGCAGGAGGCAGTAACCGATAAGGAAATAGAATGCTCGGAGCGCAATGCCTACAACAATCCCGCTGTAAGCCTGTCCACTGCCGACATGACCAAGTATGCACGTCAGATATGGTCATCGTCTGCCAAATACCGCAACGTGGCGACGAAGATGCACCGCATGGTAATGCGCCTGAACAACATCTACAGCGTGGGCGAATATTTCTTCATCGACTTCTCCGTGGAGAACAAGACCAACATCCGCTTCGACATCGACGAGATGCGCATCAAACTATCGGACAAGAAGCAGAGCAAGGCTACCAATGCGCAGATAGTGGAACTGACCCCATCTCTTGTGTTGGACGATGCGAAGACCTTCAAGTATGGCTATCGCAACGTGATTGTGGTGAAGAAGATGACCTTCCCCAACGACAAGGTGCTGACCATCGAGCTGTCGGAAAAACAGATAAGTGGACGCACCATCTCGCTCAGCATCGACTATGAGGATGTGCTGTCTGCCGATTCGTTTAACCATATACTGTTGGAGGAGGAATAATGAGAATTAGGAATGAGGAATTAGGAGTGAGGAATTGGCTTGTGCATACCTTACTCGTTGTCATCTGTTTTATGGCAAGCATGACTCCGGCAATGGCGCAGCAGAATAGCGACCGCATATCCTTGGGGTTCGGATGCCTGTATGAGCGAGGACTGGACGTGACGCTGTCCTACGAGTATGAGACGAAGTACCACAATGCGTGGGAGTATTTTGCAAACGGATATATCAAGTGGAACGAGTGCGCATCGTGCGGTCATGTCTGTCCTGAGAGTTTTTGGAACAACTACCGCAGTTATGGTTTCGGCTTTGCCTATAAGCCCTGTGTGGCAAGAGGACGCAACCACCATGGCAACATGCGCATAGGAGCATCGGCAGGTAGCGATACTGACAGGTTCTTGGGTGGCATCCACCTCGGCTATGAGCAAAACTATACACTCAGACACGGCTGGAAGCTCTTCTGGCAGGTGAAGACCGATGTGATGATCAAGGGTGAAGACCTGTTCAGAACGGGTATTGTCCTGGGTGTGAAACTTCCTGTAAAATGACTATGCGTATGAAGAAACTGTTTTCAATCTTGGCAGTTGCGGCAACGGTGTTGCTGACTGCCTGTGACGAGCATCAGGACTTTCCCGACACAGCCATGAAGGTCACCCATATCTTGACCACTGACGGCAAGGTGATGCCCTACGAAACCTACGAGCAATCGTGCAAGCAAGCCATTGCAGTGGTGTTCAACGTCAATCAGAGGGAAGAAATGGAGGGAAACGGATATGCCGTCTATCTGTGGGACATCGCTCCCGAAGCCTTTGCTGACAGTATCGGTGTGGAACAGGACACATCCTGTGACCTCACCGCCTACGACGGCAACAAGAACACTTTTGCCCTTTATGGCACGACCGATGTGAAGTCGCCTTTGGCTGAGCGTGTCTTCGACATGTGGCGTTACGGGCAAAGTGCCTATATCCCCAGTGTGGCACAGATGCGTCTGCTCTATCATGCCAAGGACATCATCAACCCATACATCCTGAAATGCGGCGGCACACCTATCCCCGATGAGGATGATGACTGTTGGTATTGGACTTCAACGGAGGTAGAAGGACAAGCGACCGCCAAGGCATGGCTTTACTCACTGGGAAGCGGTGCCATACAGGAGACTCCCAAGTGGCAGCCGCATAAGGCGAGACCCATCATCACGATTATGGATTAGCCCATATACAGACATCGAGTATCACCCGTATCATCATCAAAGTACAACAATTAAAAAAGAAAAAGCATGAAAAAGAATTTGTTTCTAATGTTGGGACTTGGAGCCATGCTCCTCACGTCCTGTGACCAAGACATCGTCAATGAGATTTACCTGCCCGGTGGCGGAGGTTCTGTGGTCGTGACCGACAGCACATCAACCAAGCAGCTTCAGGTATTCACCAATCTGGAGATGCTGCAACCTGCCGTTTCCACACGAGCCGTTGACAACCAGTGGGAACTCAATGATATGATTGGCATCTCTTCCACAGGGATGATCAACAATATGAAGTTCACCCGAAGCGGCGGCACGAATCAGTTTGTGTCAGCCAACAAGGTGTTTTTCACGGACACAGACACTCACACCTTCAATGCCTACTATCCCTATACGGCAAATCCTACCAACGACCTCATAGAGTTCCAAGTGCCGGAGGCAGCTGTACAGAGTGAGCAGAAGGTCAATGATTTTCTGTTTGCCAGTGGAGCGGCATCATACGCCAATCCGAGCCTTACATTGAACTTCACCCATCAGATGGTGCGTGTCATCATCAAGGTCTATACCTCACCAGAATACGGTTTCACCACCAATGATTTTGCAGGAAGCCTACTCACGTTCGTCGGTTATTTTGACAGCGGTACTTTCAACATCAAGACCGGAAAGGTAGAATGCAGTGACGAGTCGGTGACGACCTATTATTTCGGCGACCCACAAAGTGACCACATGGAATATACGCTTTATGTTCCTGCACAGGTTATGCCAGACATGACATTGCAACTCAGCAATGGGGAGAACTTCGTATTCCTCACAAACGACACGTGGAAAGCGGGTCATTCCTACAGCTATTCATTGAAGCCTGTACGCAACACCTTGGAGGTCATATCTGCAACTATTTCTCCGTGGACAGTAGAGTCTGAGAAGACCATCAACGGCTACGAATAAAACTCATAAGAGGATTGGAGGGTGTCCACCGTGGCATCCTTCATCTTTTCTCATTATCACCCAACATCATCGTAAAGTAAATGGAAGAAAGCAAAGAGTTACAGGGTTTTTACAAGATATTCAGGGCGGTGATTTATGTCTCCATCCTGATGGAGTTCTTCGCCTACGCACTGGAGCCGGAGCAGTTGGACTTCTTGGGCGGCGTAGTGACGGATATCCACACTCGCATCAAGCGGTGGATGATTTACCATGACGGCAACCTCGTGTATAGCAAGGTGGCTACGTTCCTGCTGATATGTATCACCTGTGTGGGAACGCGCAACAAGAAGCATCTGGAGTTTGACGCTCGCAGGCAGGTGCTCTATCCGCTGCTGTCGGGAGTGCTGCTGATTGTGCAGTCCGTATGGCTGTTCGGTCATTCGATAATGCCCTGTTTCTATACCCTCCGTTTGAACACTTGGCTCTATATGCTCACTTCCATCGTCGGTGTCGTATTGGTGCATATCGCCCTCGACAATATCTCTAAGTTCCTGAAGGAAGGGCTGCTGAAAGACCGCTTCAACTTCGAGAATGAGAGCTTTGAGCAATGCAGGGAGTTGCAGGAGAACAAGTACAGCGTGAACATCCCTATGCGCTATTATTACAAGGGCAAGTTCCGCAAGGGATGGGTGAACATCGTCAATCCGTTCCGTGGCACATGGGTTGTGGGTACTCCTGGTTCTGGTAAGACCTTCTCCATCATCGAGCCGTTTATCAGGCAGCACAGCGAGAAGGGCTTTGCCATGGTGGTGTACGACTATAAGTTTCCCACTCTCGCCACCAAACTCTACTATCATTACTTGAAGAACAAGAATGCCAAGGACAGCAAGATGCCCCATGGCATGAAGTTCAACATCATCAACTTTGTGGATGTGGAGTATTCGCGCCGTGTGAACCCCATCCAGTTGAAGTACATCAACAACCTTGCCGCAGCGAGCGAGACCGCCGAGACCCTGCTTGAATCCCTGCAAAAAGGCAAGAAGGAAGGCGGCGGTGGCAGCGACCAGTTCTTCCAGACCTCTGCCGTCAACTTCCTTGCCGCCTGCATCTATTTCTTCTGCAACTACGGCAAGGAGCCCTACGACAAGGACGGAAAGATGCTGATTGCCGAGCGGCGTGAAGACCCAAAGACGAAAAGGCTGATACCCACAGGACGGGTGTTCGACCATTCGGGCGCGGAGGTGCAGCCCGCTTATTGGTTGGGCAAGTACAGCGACATGCCACATATCCTATCGTTCCTCAATGAGAGTTATCAGACCATCTTCGAGGTACTTCAGACCGACAACGAGGTAGCCCCCTTGCTTGGCCCGTTCCAGACTGCCTTTGCCAACAAAGCCATGGAGCAGTTGGAAGGTATGATTGGCACGCTACGTGTCTATACCTCCCGTCTCGCCACCAAGGAATCTTACTGGATATTCCACAAGGACGGCGATGACTTCGACCTGAAGGTCAGTGACCCGAAGAATCCAAGTTATCTGCTCATTGCCAACGACCCCGAGATGGAGAGCATCATCGGTGCACTGAATGCCTTGATTCTCAACCGCCTTGTAACGAGGGTGAATACAGGACAGGGCAAGAACGTTCCTGTCAGCATCATCGTCGATGAGTTGCCGACCTTGTATTTCCACAAGAT
Source organism: Bacteroides sp. RTP31139st1_H2_RTP31139_211217 (assembly GCF_040227615.1). Lineage (NCBI taxonomy): Bacteria > Pseudomonadati > Bacteroidota > Bacteroidia > Bacteroidales > Bacteroidaceae > Bacteroides > Bacteroides sp. RTP31139st1_H2_RTP31139_211217. Next base: position 22,007 of record NZ_JBCNZM010000068.1, read on the forward strand.
AGACCGACTGATAGGCACAGCCCGAAGCAACAAGGTGAGCGTGGCACTTGGCTTTCAGGAACTTCCGCAGTTGGAAGCCGATTATGGCAAGGTGGGTATGCAGAAAATCATCACCACCGTGGGCAATGTGGTGAGCGGTTCGGCAAGAGCCAAGGAAACCCTCGAATGGCTGTCGAGTGACATCTTCGGTAAAGTAGTGCAACTCAAAAAGGGCGTGACCATCGACCGTGACAAGACCTCCATCAACCTCAATGAGAATATGGACAGCCTGGTGCCTGCAAGCAAAATCTCCGATATGCCCACAGGTTGGATATGTGGACAGACCGCCCGTGACTTCGTAGTCACCAAGACCGGGATGAACGGAAGCATGAACATCCAGGAGAGCGAGGAGTTCAAGACATCCAAGTTCTACTGCAAGACCGACTTCGATATGACGGAAATAAAGAAGGAGGAATCGGAGTATGTCCCTCTCCCTAAGTTCTATAAGTTCAAGTCGAAAGAAGAGCGAGAGCGCATCCTCTACAAGAACTTCGTTCAGGTTGGGGAGGACGTGAAAGCCATGATTAAAGAGATTCAGCAGTTCCGCACTATGATGTAGTGATATTGATTAGAGTGCGGTGAGACATCGCACCTCCTATATAAAATAATGTAATGAGAAGATACATCATCGTACTATTGAGCATGTTGGCCATCTGTAGCGTGCCCTGTCAAAGCCAAACCATTGACAGGGCACTGTTTGAACGGATGGTAGCCATTACCAAACACTTCGAGGGTTGGCACGACCCAAAGACCACACCGGGCTATGTGGGCTATGGTCACCAGCTACAGAAGGGAGAGCGTTTCCCGAAAACACTGACACGTCAGCGTGCAGATTTGCTGTTACGGACAGACCTCCTCCGGCACCTGCGCCTATATGCCCGTTATGGCAGGGATGCTTATCTGCTTGCCACCCTCTCGTACCAGATTGGACCAGCCAAGTTGTTAGGCAATGGACGATACCCGAAAGCGTCCCTGCTCACCCGATTGGAACGTGGCGACAGGGACATCCTGCCACTCTATCTGAGCTATTGCAAATGGAGGGGAAAAGCAGTGGCATCCATTAGGAAACGGAGGTGGGTGGAATATCAGCTGTTGTATGCCGAGCGGTGAGGCACCATCCCTCCTATACCTGTTTGTCTGTCACTTATATTATATATAAAGGTAATAATTGCAATTTCAATGTTAAAGTCAGAGCATTATGGCATCCATCAAATTAAAGTTCAGAACATCATCTGTTCAAGAGAAAGAGGGTCGCCTGTATTATCAGGTGATACACAATCGTGTGGCACGTCAGATCCATACAGAGTACAGAATCTATTCCTCAGAGTGGGATGCGGACCATTCAAACATCATTTTGCCAACTTCCGTCACTCCACAACGTCAAGCCTATCTTCTTTCCTTGAAAGATACATTGGATGCTGACAGGAAGAAACTGCTGTTGGTCATTGCACGGTTGGACAAGGAAGGGCAGTCATATACAGCAGACACCGTCGTTGACAACTTCCATGAGGGAAAAGAATTACATGGCATTATCGGCTATACGCTGGAGTTGAACGAAAAACTGAGACGCATCGGCAAGAAGCGGATGGTAGCAAGGTACAAAACCACCCTCAACAGCCTCCAGCGTTACCTGAAAGGAGGCGATGTGCCATTGGAGGAAGTCGATGGGACAACGATACAAGGCTATGAACAGTGGCTGAAAGACAGCGGACTGTGCCGCAACACCACCTCTTTCTACATCCGCAACCTGCGCACCATCTACAATCATGCCGTAGATGACGGACTGGTCATCTCTTCCTCACCGTTCAAGCATGTATATACCGGCATCGACAAGACCGTCAAGCGGGCACTCCCCTTGGAAATCATCAAGCAACTGAAAGAGCTGGACTTGAGTCTGAACCCCCGTTTGGAGCTTGCAAGGGATATGTTCCTGTTCAGTTTCTATACCCGTGGGATGTCGTTCATCGATATGGCACAACTTACACCAAGCAATCTGCATGGCAGTACGCTCATTTACCGCCGTCAGAAGACCTCACAACAGTTGCACATCAAATGGGAACCTGCCATGCAGGAGATAGTGGCGAAGTACAAAACAGATGATTCTCCCTACCTGCTCCCTATAGCAAAAGGAGAGGGAGCCATATTCTGGAGACAGTACAAGAATGCCTATAGCCGTATCACCAAGCAGTTGAAGAAAATCGGAGAAATGATAGGCCTGTCCGTACCCCTGACCACCTACGTAGCCCGCCACTCCTGGGCAAGCATAGCCAAGAGCAAGAACGTGCCCGTATCTACTATCAGCGAGGCATTGGGGCATGACTCCGAGAAAACCACACAGATATACCTCTCCTCATTGGACACCTCTGTCGTTGACAACGCCAACAATCTCATCATCAATTCTCTTTAGGAGGTGCAGCGTCTCACTGCACCTTTATTTCAATATTTATAACTATTGTATTGCGGTGTGATACCGCAACTATAATAAAAAAGTCGGGGATTGTTGAGCAAAAAGGTGTTTCTCTCTTTAAGAGAAATATCGTTTTGCTAAACAGTTGATATTGAGGTATCATTTTATCGTAAAAGACATATT
>NZ_JBCNZM010000069.1:0-3825 GCF_040227615.1 Bacteroides sp. RTP31139st1_H2_RTP31139_211217
TGGGAGCCACTTATCTGTTGTTCAAGCATCTGCATGTGCAGGTGGAAATGCAGAGGATGAAATATTTCAGTGGAGGGTTGACATACAAAATTCATTTGAAATAATTAGTGAAAAAATCAGAGGAGGGGATGTTTGATACTATCAGACATCCCTTTTCTGTATTATATATGTAAGATTAACGGCGGAATTCAAATTTTAATCGTAATTTTGTAGCCCATTATGAGTAGAATAATAGCCATAGACTACGGTCGGAAACGCACGGGAATAGCCGTGAGTGATACATTGCAGATGATTGCGAATGGACTGACAACTGTGCCTACACACCAATTGTTGCAGTTTCTTCTTGATTATGTGGCTAAGGAGCCGGTAGAGCGTATCTTGGTAGGCCTTCCTAAGCAGATGAATAATGAGGCTTCGGAAAACATGAAGAATATCGAACCTTTTGTCCGTTCGCTGAAGAAGAAACTGCCTGACATGCCGGTTGAATATGTAGACGAGCGTTTTACTTCTGTTCTGGCTCATCGGACGATGCTTGAGGCCGGATTGAAAAAGAAAGACCGCCAAAATAAAGCACTGGTGGATGAAATCAGTGCAACTATTATTCTGCAAACTTATTTAGAGAACAAACGTTTCTCTTTTTTATAATGTATAGAAAGTAATTTGTAATTAGTAATTTGTAGTAAAGGAAATGATTTTACCCATTTATGTGTACGGCCAGCCCGTATTGAGAAAGGTAGCAGAGGATATTGCCCCGGACTATCCGAATTTGAAAGAACTTATTGAGAATATGTTCGAAACGATGGACAATGCTGAAGGTGTGGGACTTGCTGCACCGCAAATAGGTTTGCCTATCCGCGTAGTAACCATTAATCTGGATGTCTTGTCTGATGATTTGCCAGAATATAAAGATTTCCGCAAGGCGTATATCAATGCCCATATTCTGGAAGTGTCCGGTGAGGAAGTTTCTATGGACGAGGGTTGCTTGAGCCTTCCAGGAATTCATGAATCAGTGAAGCGTGGCAACAAAATACGCGTGCAATACCTGGACGAGAACTTGGAACCGCACGATGAGATTATCGAAGGTTACCTGGCACGCGTGATGCAGCACGAGTTCGACCATCTGGAAGGAAAGATGTTCATCGACCATTTGTCTCCGTTACGCAAGCAGATGATTAAAGGAAAACTGAATGCCATGTTGAAAGGCAAAGCACACTGCACTTATAAGGTGAAAACCGTAAAGAAATAAGTTTAACCATATAATATGGTATAAAAGGCTCAAAAAATATAAAAAGTGTTCCGCTAATCCCGACAAGTAAACGAAAAACGTTACTTTTGTTTCGTTTACAAGCATTTATAAAACAAGATGATAAGAAAAATACTGACAGCTATTTTGCTGTTACCCACATTGTTGTATGCGCAAATCAATACGGAACGGGTGATGACCATTGCTCGGAATGCATTGTATTTTGAGGATTACGTGCTTTCTATCCAATATTTTAATCAGGTAATCAACGCGAAACCTTATTTATATGAGCCTTATTTCTTCCGTGGACTGGCAAAAATCAATTTGGATGACTATCAGGGAGCGGAGAGTGATTGTGATGCTGCGATTCAAAGAAATCCTTTTGTGGTAGGTGCTTACCAGATCAGAGGATTGGCACGTATCCGTCAGAACAAGTTTGACGAGGCGATTGAAGATTATAAAACCGCTATCAAATACGATCCGGAGAATGTGGTGCTTTGGCATAATCTTTCCCTTTGCCATATTCAGAAAGAAGATTATGAGGCGGCTAAGGAAGATTTGGGTACGCTTCTGACAATTGCCCCCAAATATACGCGTGCCTATTTGATGCGCGGAGAAGTCTCCCTGAAACAGAACGATACGATACAAGCTTTGCGTGATTTTGACAAAGCCATTGATATGGACCGTTATGACCCGGACGGATGGGGGGCAAGAGCCATTGTACGTCTCCAGCAGGGAAAGTATAAAGAGGCTGAAGCTGATTTGGACCAGTCTATCCATCTGAGTGCAAAGAATGCCGGTAACTATATCAACCGTGCCTTGGCGCGTTTCCATCAGAATAATTTGAGAGGCGCCATGAGTGACTATGATTTGGCTTTGGATATTGATCCGAATAATTTTCTCGGGCACTACAACCGCGGTTTGCTGCGTGCCCAGGTGGGCGATGACAACCGGGCAATAGAGGATTTTGATTTTGTGTTGAAGATGGAACCGGATAACATGATGGCCACCTTCAATCGTGGTTTGTTACGTGCGCAGACGGGGGATTACCGGGGAGCTATCAGTGACTATTCCAAAGTGATTGCAGAATATCCTAACTTTATGGCCGGCTATTATCAGCGTGCCGAAGCCCGTAAAAAGATTGGCGACCATAAGGGAGCCGAGCAGGATGAGTTCAAAATCATGAAGATGCAGATAGACAAGCGTAACGGTGTTTCTTCTGGTGACAAAAAGGAAGGTGACGACAGTAAGGATGTTGCGGATAATTCCTCGGAAAACTCCAATGGAGATGGTGGGAAGACCCGTAAGAAATCCGACAAGAACATGGAAAATTATCGGAAAATTGTAATAGCGGACGATTCGGAAGCTGACCAGCGTTATAAGAGCGATTATCGCGGACGTGTACAAGACCGGAATGTGACCATCAAGCTCGAGCCGATGTATGCTTTGACTTATTATGAGAAACTGAGCGATGTGAAGCGTATCGTACATTATCATAAGTATATTGAGGAACTGAACCATTCGAAACTGTTCCCGAAGCCACTGCGCATCACCAATATGGAAGCTCCGTTGACGGAGGAACAAGTACGCTTCCACTTTGCTTTGATAGACGCTCATACGTCTGATGTGGTGGCTGACGAGAAGAATGCCAAGAAACGTTTCATGAGAGGTCTGGATTTCTATCTGGTTCAGGATTTTGCCAGTTCCATAGATGACTTTACAAAGAGTATCTTGTTGGACGACACTTTCTTCCCGGCATACTTTATGCGTGCTTTGGTGCGTTATAAGCAACTGGAATATAAAAAGGCCGAAGCCACAATGAGTGAAGGTGCCACTTCGGGTACAACGGAAATGAAGAAGCCTGAAGTGACAGCCATCGATTATGAAGTTGTGAAGAATGACCTGGATCACGTTATTCTATTGGCTCCTGATTTTGTCTATGGCTATTATAACCGTGGCAATGTGTCTTCGTTACTGAAGGATTACCGTGCCGCCTTGGCGGATTATGACAAGGCGATTGAGCTGAGTCCCGATTTTGCTGAAGCATACTTTAACCGTGGGTTGACGCACATCTTCCTGGGGAATAACAAACAAGGTATTGCCGATTTGAGTAAAGCCGGAGAGTTGGGCATTGTCTCGGCCTATAATATCATAAAGAGGTTTACAGATACACGGGAATAACATTTTTTTGCTAAAAAATAGAATATCAAAAAGAATTAGCTATTTTTGCGTTCTGAAAAATGAAATATACATATAAACTATGATAAAGATAACATTTCCAGACGGCTCTGTTCGTGAATATAACGAAGGAGTAACGGGACTGCAGATTGCAGAAAGCATCAGTTCGCGATTGGCACAAGACGTGCTGGCTTGTGGCGTGAACGGAGAAATTTATGATTTGGGGCGTCCTATCATGCAAGACGCTGAAGTGGTTCTTTATAAATGGGAGGATGAGCAGGGTAAGCATGCCTTTTGGCATACCAGTGCCCACTTGCTGGCCGAAGCTTTGCAGGAACTCTATCCGGGCATCCAGTTCGGTATAGGTCCTGCTATCGAAAACGGTTTCTACTATGATGTGGACC
>NZ_JBCNZM010000069.1:3835-8139 GCF_040227615.1 Bacteroides sp. RTP31139st1_H2_RTP31139_211217
CGGGTGAAACGACTATCAAGGAAGCTGACCTGCCAGCCATTGAGAAAAAGATGGCTGAACTGGTGGCTAAGAAAGAAGCGGTTGTCAGACAAGACATTGCCAAGGCGGATGCTTTGAAAATGTTCGGTGACCGTGGAGAAACTTATAAATGCGAGCTGATTTCCGAATTGGAAGACGGCCACATCACAACTTATACGCAGGGTGCATTTACCGACTTGTGCCGTGGCCCTCACTTGATGACCACAGCTCCTATCAAGGCTATTAAGCTGACTTCCGTTGCCGGTGCTTATTGGCGTGGACAAGAAGACCGTAAGATGATGACCCGTATCTATGGTATCACCTTTCCGAAGAAGAAGATGCTGGATGAGTATCTTGTTCTGCTGGAAGAAGCCAAGAAGCGCGACCACCGTAAAATCGGTAAGGAGATGGACTTGTTCATGTTCTCTGACACCGTAGGTAAGGGATTGCCGATGTGGCTTCCCAAAGGTACTGCACTGCGTATCCGCTTGCAGGATTTCTTGCGCCGCATCCAGGCCCGTTACGATTATCAGGAAGTAATGTGTCCACCCATCGGCAACAAATTGCTTTACATCACTTCCGGACACTATGCAAAATATGGTAAGGACTCCTTCCAGCCCATACATACGCCGGAAGAAGGGGAAGAGTACTTCTTGAAACCGATGAACTGCCCTCACCACTGTATGATTTACAAGAACTCACCCCGTTCTTACAAAGACCTGCCTTTGCGTTTGGCAGAGTTCGGTACGGTTTGCCGTTACGAGCAGAGTGGCGAGTTGCACGGTCTGACACGTGTACGTAGCTTTACGCAGGATGATGCGCATATCTTCTGCCGTCCGGACCAGGTGAAGGATGAGTTCCTCCGTGTCATGGACATTATCTCCATCGTGTTCGAATCTATGGACTTCGAGAACTTCGAGGCACAGATTTCCTTGCGTGACAAGGTGAACCGCGAAAAATACATCGGTAGCGACGAGAACTGGGAAAAAGCAGAACGAGCCATCATCGAAGCTTGTGAAGAAAAGGGGCTGAAGGCAAAAATAGAATATGGAGAAGCCGCTTTCTATGGTCCTAAACTGGACTTCATGGTGAAGGATGCCATCGGTCGCCGTTGGCAGCTGGGTACCATCCAGGTGGACTACAACCTGCCGGAACGTTTCCAGCTGGAATATACCGGTGCTGACAATCAGAAGCACCGTCCCGTAATGGTTCACCGTGCTCCGTTCGGCTCCATGGAACGCTTCGTGGCTGTGCTTATTGAGCATACGGCCGGTAAGTTCCCGTTGTGGCTGACTCCTGACCAGGTTGCCATCCTGCCTATCAGCGAGAAGTTCAACGACTATGCGCATGAAGTGAAACAATACTTGAAGCGATATGACATCCGTGCCATTGTGGATGAGCGCAATGAAAAGATTGGTCGTAAGATTCGTGACAATGAGATGAAGCGTATTCCGTACATGCTGGTTGTAGGTGAAAAGGAGGCTGAAAACAAGGAAGTTGCTGTCCGCAAGCAGGGAGAAGGTGATAAAGGAACCATGAAATTTGAAGAATTTGCCAAAAAAATGAACGAAGAAGTTCAGAATATGATAAATAAATGGTAACTTTGCGCCCAATTGTAGAAGCATAGCATATATTAGATGTTCTAAAGTTCGCTTTTACTTAACAAAAACATTAATTTGGGAATAGTAAATAAGAAACAAACTGGAAGTAAACGTTATTTAATGAAGAATGACAGCTTAAAAGGGCAACATCGGATTAACGAACAAATCCGGGCCAAAGAAGTCCGCATAGTGGGCGATGAAGTAGAACCAAAAGTGTATCCGATAGCGCAGGCTTTAAGACTTGCTGAAGAACATGAAGCGGATCTCGTGGAGATTTCTCCAAATGCACAACCCCCTGTTTGTCGTATTATTGATTATTCTAAATTTCTTTATCAGTTAAAGAAGCGTCAGAAAGAACAAAAGGCAAAGCAGGTGAAGGTGAACGTGAAGGAAATACGTTTTGGACCTCAGACTGATGACCATGATTATAACTTCAAGTTGAAGCATGCCAAAGGCTTTTTGGAAGATGGCGATAAGGTGAAAGCCTACGTATTCTTTAAAGGCCGTTCTATCTTGTTCAAAGAGCAAGGTGAAGTGTTGCTGCTCCGTTTTGCCAATGATTTGGAAGACTATGCGAAGGTAGACCAGATGCCGGTTTTGGAAGGAAAGAGAATGACAATCCAACTCTCTCCGAAGAAAGTGGCGGCACCTAAGAAGAGCGCGGCTCCCAAGCCTGCAGAAGATGCGCCAAAGGCTGCGTCGGCTGAAACCGAAGAAGAATAAAGAAGTGAGTAACGCCATAGGTATAGTGCGTTGCCATATAATTTAATAATTAAAAAGTTTAAAAAAGATGCCAAAGATGAAGACTAACTCCGGTTCTAAAAAGAGATTTACTCTTACCGGAACAGGTAAAATCAAAAGAAAGCACGCTTTTCATAGTCACATCCTGACTAAGAAAACTAAGAAGCAGAAAAGAAACTTGTGCTACTCTACACTTGTTAGTACAACAGATGTAAGCCAGGTGAAAGAGCTCTTAGCAATGAAGTAATTGAAAAGCGTACAAAAGTATTAAAGTTATTAACCGAATGCATTAGCTTTAAGTCCGCTGCGTGAAGTAACGGCGCTAACATTCAAAAACAAGTAAAACTATGCCAAGATCAGTAAATCATGTTGCTTCTAAAGCAAGAAGAAAGAAAATTTTGAAATTGACCAGAGGTTACTTTGGTGCAAGAAAGAACGTTTGGACTGTTGCCAAGAATACTTGGGAAAAAGGTTTGACCTATGCGTTCCGTGACCGTAAGAACAAGAAGAGAAACTTCCGTGCTTTGTGGATTCAGCGTATCAACGCTGCCGCTCGTCTGGAAGGTATGTCTTACTCTAAGCTGATGGGCGCTTTGCACAAAGCTGGTATCGAAATCAACCGCAAAGTGTTGGCTGATTTAGCGATGAACCATCCGGAAGCTTTCAAGGCTATCGTTGCTAAAGCGAAGGCTGCATAAAAACAGTTAGCAGATAAATTACGAGGTGCTGATTACTCTTTTGGTAGTCAGCACTTTTTGTTTTCTGATACTCCGGGGAGGGGTTAAAACTTGAAAAGGACTTGAAACAATTTACTGCTTTTACTTGTTTCTTTCATAGAAACTCATTACCTTTGTTATAGAAAAAATAGCCGCATTGATTGGATCGGGAAACTCATCAATTTTTATGAAATACCGAGACAAGCTTCGCTTCTCAATGGCGGGCCACGCCCTTCGGGGTAACTCTTGAGTCGGTGGATTACAAAGAGGAGGAGCACTCAAATCATGTCATACGGAGTTTCATCACATCATCGGTGCGGCTTTCTATAAAAGAGGAACGGTAATCTGTTTGGATAACCGTTCCTCTTTCGTTTTATGCGGATGTGGGTGATTGTGAAACGATGATACGTGATGCTGAAACAGATGATGTGTCAAGGGAAGATAGATGATGTGTTTATACAAGACAGACCATCTGTATCGGGTGAACAGATGGTCTGTTTTGAAAAGAGTTTTTTTAAGTTTATTTGTTGTCCCGTAAGTCTTTTACCCTGACGGCTTTTCCTTCGCTCTGCGGCAAGGAACCTTTCTTTACCAACCGTAACTTCGGAGTTACCAGAATCTCGTCTTTCAGCTGGCGGGTAATGGCTTTGCTAATCTTTTGTAGCTCGATGTAATTGTCAGTAGAGAGGTCGCTAAGTTCAACTTCCACAATTATCTCATCCTGGTTATTGACCGTTTCGAGCGTGATGAGGTAATTGCTGCCCAATTCGGGGAATTGTACCAGCACCTTTTCCACCTGCATGGGGAAGATATTGACTCCCTTGATGATGAACATATCGTCGCTACGGCCTTTGATGCGGTCTATACGGATGTGGGTACGTCCGCAAGGGCACTTGCCGGGCAGGATGCGGGTAAGGTCGCGTGTACGGTAGCGGATGAGGGGCATCATCTCTCTGTCCAGCGTTGTCAGTACCAGTTCGCCGATTTCACCTTCCGGTACGGGTTCGCCGGTTTCCGGGTTAATGATTTCGACCAGGTAGCAATCTTCCCAGAAGTGCATGCCGTCTTGTTCGGTGCACTCGAAGGCTACGCCGGGACCGTTCATTTCAGTCATACCAAAGCTGTTATAGGCTTTGACGCCAAGCATGCGTTCAATCTTTCTGCGTTGCTCGTCTGTGTGGGGTTCGGCACCGATAACAAGCGTTTTCAGACTTGTGCCGGCGGGGTC
>NZ_JBCNZM010000069.1:8149-12205 GCF_040227615.1 Bacteroides sp. RTP31139st1_H2_RTP31139_211217
TCCCTTCTTCCTGGAATACCTCTGCCAAGCGGATGGCATAGCTGGGAATGGCATGCAGGGCAGTGGTCTTGAAGTCGGTGATGAACTTTATCTGACGCTTGCTGTTTCCGGCAGCGGCAGGAACAGTCAGCGCACCCAGACGTTCGGCTCCATACTGAAAGCCCAGTCCTCCGGTGAACATGCCGTAACCGGAGCTGTTTTGGAAAACATCCGTCTTACGGATACCTACCATATAGAGGCAGCGTGCCACTAAGTTAGCCCAAGAGTCCAAATCGTGTTGGGAGTGTACGATGACCGTCGGCGTGCCCGTAGTGCCACTGGAAGAATGGATACGTACTCCGTCCTCACGCATATCGCCTGCTACTAATCCAAAAGGATAATTGGCGCGCATATCGGCCTTGGTAGTAAACGGTATCTTACGTATGTCTTCTATAGACCGGATGCTGTCGGCAGTGATGCCATGCTCTTGGAATACCTTTTTATAATAAGGAGAGTTGGCGGCAATGCTGACAGTCTTTTTTAACCGTTGCAGTTGCAGTTCGCGCAACTGCTCACGGGGCATCGTTTCAATCTCTTCTTCCCAGTATTTGTTATTCATGGTATGTTGAAATTTAGAGTCAATTATAGTTTACATCAGTTTTTCAGCAATCTCTTTGCCGGCAGCCAACGCTTTGAGGTTCAGCTCTACAATGGCGTCACCCTTGCGTTGGAAGATTTCGCGGATGCTGTCTTGCACCTTTGCATAGTCGATGCCGAGGAAGGGGATGGTGGCACCCAGCAGTACGATGTTCGCTACACGGGGAGAGCCGACTTCTTTTGCCACTTCGTTTACGTTCAGCATGATTTTATGCGGCAGCTTGTTGATTTCAGCCTTGATGTCTTCCTCTGCCGGATAGTTGGGAATGTTGATGAAGGGGGCTTCATTGGTCACCAGCCAACCTTCGGGGCTGAGGTAGGGGAGGTAGCGCAGCGCCTCCATCGGTTCCAGGGAGATGATGAGGTCGCATTTTCCTGTGGGGATGAGGTCCGAAGCGATAGGTTGGTCGCTGATGCGCAGGTTGGACTGCACGTCGCCGCCTCGCTGGCTCATGCCGTGTACTTCTGCCTGCTTCATGTAGAGTCCGTCCTTGAGGGCTGCTTTGCCTATTACGGTGGCGATGGAGAGGATACCTTGTCCTCCTACGCCGGAAAGTATGATGTCTTTTTTCATGGCTTTACTTGTTTCTTTTTTTGTGTGCTAATGTTTGGATACATTCTCTGCGGGGGATGATGACGGATACGCCGTGGTACTCGATTTCTTCCCGGATGATTTGCTTCATCTCTTCGTAGTTCTTCTTCAAGGGCACTACGACGCGGATGTGTTCGGGAGCTACACCGATGCCGGCGCAGATGGCTTCCAGACGTCCGGTGCCGGCAGAGTCTTGTCCTCCGGTCATGGCGGTGGTTTCGTTGTCGGAGATGACGATGGTGACGTCGGCGTTTTCGTTGACGCAATCCAGCAGTCCCGTCATGCCCGAGTGGGTGAAGGTGGAGTCGCCGATGACGGCTACGGCAGGATGCAGGCCGGCATCCGAAGCACCCTTCGCCATGGTGATGGAGGCGCCCATATCCACGCAAGAGTTAATGGCATTGAATGGAGCATTGGCTCCCAGCGTGTAGCAACCAATGTCGCTGAACACCTTATAAGTGGGATATTCGTCTTTCAATACTTGGGTCAGCACCGTGTACATGTCGCGGTGACCGCAACCCTCGCACAAAGCGGGCGGGCGCATCTCTACCAGAGAAGGAACGCTGAATTCAGCCTTGTTCTCCTTGCCTACGGCACGTGCCACGCTGTCCGGGTTCAGTTCTCCGTCTTGTGAAAGAGTGCCGTCCAAACGGCCTTTTACTTTGATGCCGATGCCTAGATAGCCTTTCAGCTGTTTTTCTACGAACGGTTGTCCGTCTTCCAGTACCAGAATCTCGTCACATGCTTCTACCAGCTGCATCAGCTGTTTCTTGGGCAACGGATATTGTCCGATTTTCAGAACCGGATATTCGCAACCTTCGGGATAGTTTTCCATCAGGTAGTTGTAGCCGATGCCGCATGCCACGATACCCAGCTTTTTGTTGGGGCCGTCGGTATATTTGTTGTAAGCGGAGTTTTCAGAAGCTTTGATAAATTCGTCCTGGCGTTGCAGCAATGCTTTGTAGCGTTTGCGTGCATTACCCGGCAGAAGGATGAACTGACGCGGGTCGTCGCTGAAGGAAATCTCATTCTGCGGTTGTTGCTCCTTGCGCTCTACGCCGGAACGGGAGTGTGCCAGGCGCGTAACCATGCGCATCAGGATGGGTTCGCCGGTCTGTTCGGAGAAGTTGAATCCGTTGTACACCATGTCGTATGCTTCCTGCTGGTTGCTTGGTTCGTACATCGGGATGAGAGAGAAGTCGCCATAGAAACGGCTGTCCTGCTCGTTCTGAGAGGAATGCATGCTGGGGTCGTCGGCAGCAATGATTATAAGACCACCTTTTACGCCGGTAATGGCAGAGTTGATGAAACAGTCGGCAGCCACGTTCATACCCACGTGCTTCATGCACACCAGTGAACGCTTGCCTGCAAAGGACATGCCCAGGGCAGCCTCCATTGCAGTTTTCTCGTTGGAGCACCAGCGGTTATGGATGTTCTTTTCGACAGTAATCGGTGCCATCTGAATATATTCGGTGATTTCCGTAGAAGGAGTGCCGGGATAGGCATATACACCCGAAAGTCCGGCGTCTAATGCAGCTTGTGCAATGGCTTCATCGCCAAGTAAGAGTTGCTTGCTCATCTCTGAATATTTAAGTGTTAGTCATGGATTAATATTTGACGCAAATATAGGATTTTGCTTTTATTTTATCAGCAGATTACTTGAAAATCTTTCTTTCGTTTAATGCATTCCAATATTTTCTTGCATTTTTCATGTGCTCGGCATAATTGGATGCAAAGTTATGGGTGCCCGAGAAGTCCTCTTTGGCACACATGTAGAGGTAGTTGTGTTTCGTATGGTTCAGCACAGCATCCAGCCCGATGGGTGAGGGGATGCGTATGGGGCCGGGAGGTAGTCCGGTGTTGAGATAGGTATTGTAGGGGGATTCTACTGCCAGATGGGCATTCGTAATTCTCCGCAAGCCGAAGTCCTGCAAGGCAAATTTGATGGTAGGGTCGGCTTGCAGGGGCATGCCGGTGTGCAGGCGGTTGATGTAGAGCCCTGCCACCATTGGTTTTTCGGGATTGTTGTTTGTCTCTTCCTCAACGATGGAGGCGAGGGTGCAGACTTCCGTCAGGGTCATTCCGATGGCGGTGGCTTTGTCTAAGCGTTCCTGGTTCCAGAACTTCTGGTGCTCTTTTTGCATTCTTTCGAAGAACTCTTCTGCACTCATGTCCCAATAGACTTGGTAGGTTTCGGGGATGAAGAGGCAGGGCAGGGTCTCTTTGTTGTATCCCAGTTTTTGTTGGAATGCGGAGTCGTTCATCAATCCGGCTATTTCGGCGGAGTCTATCATGAGCTGTTTACCTACGCTGCGTGCCAGCCGGTCCAGTGTGCGTACGCTGCCGACGGTAAGGTTCATAGGTTCTTGATATCCGCGGTACAGACGGCTGAATACGTGATATACATTTTCCTCCGGCCGGATGGCGTAGCGTCCGGTGTGTATGTTTTCGGAATATTTCTTGTATTGGGCCATCCAGCGGAAGCCGGTGAAGCTTCGGGGATGGCCTTGTTGTTTCACCTTATTATATATGGAGTCGGCGGTGTCGTCGCGGTCTATATAGATATAGACTGTCCTTTGCGGATGGAATTGCGGGGCAAACAGATAGTAGTATACCGTTCCTGCACAAGCTGCTCCAATAAGAATCAGTGCGACGAATGTTCCGATAATGATTTTCTTCTTTTCCATTTTGTTTTACTGCATCTTTAGTCGGGCAAAGTTAGTAAAAAATGGAGTGAAAACCATCAAGTCATATCAGTTAATTCGATAGCTGACAAAGGCTATGCGTTTGCTGTCCTGTGCCAATGAGTTGACATTGATGGTGCCTTG
>NZ_JBCNZM010000069.1:12215-23417 GCF_040227615.1 Bacteroides sp. RTP31139st1_H2_RTP31139_211217
GGTGCCTTGTCCACCGAAAAGCTTTAACAATGTCTTGGGCTCTCCACCGTTTGCGGGCATTAGGCGCAGCTCTACGTTCTTGTTTGCCAGGTGCTCTCCCGGTTCCAGGTCACCTTTGTAGTAGGTAATGAATACAACGGATTTTCCGTCAGGGGAGATGTGGGGGAACCAGGAGTTGCGGGTTTCGTCAAAGGTCATCTGGGTCTGTTCGGAGCCGTCTGCCTTCATGCGCCAGACTTGCATGAGTCCGGTGCGTACGGAATTGAACCAGATGTATTGTCCGCAGGGGGAATATTCCGGTCCGTCATCCAGACCTTCGGCAGTGGTCAGGCGGGTTTCTTCACCTCCTTCCGCCGGGATGGTATAGACGTCATAGTTGCCGTTTCGTTCGGCGCAATAGGCAAGCTCTTTGCCGTCGGGGCTCCAACCGTGGAGGTAGCTGGGAGCCATAGGCGTTATTAAACGGGGAGTGCCGCCCGTGATGGGAAGTGTATAAATACGCGATTTATAGTCCTCTTTCGTTCCGTGGCTGATGGCTATCTGCTGTCCGTCGGCCGAGAGGACGTGGTCGTTGTTGCAGTTTTGGGCAAATCCGGTGTTTATCAGTTCCGGTTCGGCAGGCGAGGTGGGGGAAAGGCGGTAAAGCTTTCCGTCGTTGTTGTATAGCAGCCATTGCCCGTCGGGCGTCCAATTGGGAGCTTCAATCCGGTAGGGAAATTCTTTTACGACGGTCCGGTTACCGTTGGTTACATCCAGTATTTCGAGGACGCTGGTAATCTCGTTTTTTTGTTGAGCGGTTGCGGTCAGTGCAACAGTTGCAAAGAAGGGGATTAGATAGGGTTTCATGTTCATATCGTATTTAATAAATCTCCGCAAGATACATTTTTTATTGGAAACTACATAGTCGGAGCATGCTTTTTTCAGAGAGAATCTGTAGTGATGGTCGAATGCGTAGTGCTTATCATATGAATAGTCTCCGGGATTCTTGAAATAGTTGTCCACATACTGCCAGTTGTCGGTGTCGAGCGGCGTGTGCGAAGTCATGTACGATAGGGAGCTTTTATCTCTACTATCTCGCTGTCCAGACTAATCAGGTCTTTGCCCAAGCGGACAATGCGGGCATCTTCGGGCATGTAGTCGGTGCCGACTTCCCCCTTTCCGCCTCCACCGAATGACAACCATCCTGTACCTTCGTCATCTATCACGGCACCCGGGTCGAAAGGAGCCCTGCAGTGGCCTAATCCTTGGGTGAACTGGCTCACCAGCATACGTCTTACCGTCCGATTCCACCCGCGATACGATGGATGGCGCCCATGAGGCTATACCCCATGGCGAGAGGGCCTTTACGTCAATCAGTCCGTGATAAGTCCAATTTACCATGTCATCGGTGGACAGCATGACCAGTGAATGGGATGTATTGGTATGTGTTTTTGCCGTATTTTCCCACACTGTCCAGTTGCTGGGTGTCATTGGTTCCATACACATAGAGCCTTCCGTTGTATTCCACCGATGTCGGGTCGGCCACAAAAATGAAATCCAACAGCGGGTTGGCGTTTCCACTGAAGAATTGGGGTGATTCTACCGGACGCGTGTCTTTCTTTCTTGAATCGGAAAGCGCCCACACATCATTTCCTGCGGATATAGCTGCCAGCAGCAAAGCCGCTGTAAATAACTTGATTCTTTTCATTTGTTTATAGTATGTTATAGAAACCTATGGTAGCCTTTTGATTTTGGCTTGTGTTCTTCAATCACCTCAATCCTTTATTTAAGATTGAAAAATCGGGTTATTGAAAAGTTGCCGCAAATATTGGGAATTACTATGTATAATATAAGGTGTATTATGTTTTTAATAATGTGCCTATATGTTTCAAGTTATCATTGTAATCAGATGGTGCTGTTTTAAACTAGCTTTACTTGCTTTGGGATAATTATGCGGCTATGGATTAAACTGTTTGGAAGGGCATTGTGTTTTATGCAAATATATTCGTAGAAGAGCGTTTTTTATTCTAACAATTCTTGAAAAGAAAAAGCACTGATTATTCCAGATAATCAGTGCTTGAATATCGAGCCGCTAGCCAGACTTGAACTGGCGACCTACGCGTTACGAATGCGTTGCTCTACCAACTGAGCTATAGCGGCAATAAGCTTTTGTTTACGGGGTGCAAAGGTACATCTTTATTTGAAAAGGCAAAAAGAATCTCTGTTTTTTTTAGAAATATTTTAGTGGGATAATTTTCTATTTGAATGTCCTGAACTTTATTGCCATAAAAATTGGATAATAAAACGAAAAGAAGCATCTTTGTCGTAGGTCCTATAGCAAATAAGTCTGATACTGATTATGAATTTAAGAATCTATTATAAATATCTTTCTTCACGCATAGCGTCCAAATGGACGGTGTTGTTGGTAGATGTAATTATCGTTGTGATTTCCATGCTTTCTGCATGTTTTTTGCAATATAGGCTTTCGTCCGTATCTTATGAAATTTCTTTGTATGTATGGCTGACCATTTTGGCTGTCTTGTGTAATGTCTGTTTCTTTCATATTCTCCGTACTTATGTGGGTGTTATCCGTTTTTCCTCTTTTGTGGATATTTATCGTGTGCTTTGGAGTCTTACGATAAGCTATGCTGTACTGTTTTTAGGGAATTACTGTTGGTCTGTTTCGGGGCTTGGAGAAACTTTGCCGAACAGCATTCTGTTTATGGCATATATGTTCACCTTCTCTCTGATGGCTTGTATGCGCATTGCTGTGAAGATGCTTTATGAAGCTATTGCTTTTGATGCACGTCATTGCGTGAATGTTTTTATTTATGGATTCCATGGGACTGGAGTCAATGTTGCAAAATCCTTGAGAGTTAGTCGTAATAATCATTATCGCCTGCGTGGCTTTATTTCGGACGAACCTGATATGATAGGTAAACATACGATGGGATGCAGGGTATATCCCAATGATGAGCAGCTGTTTGACTGTCTAAAGAAAAAGAAAGTGGATACAATCATTATCTCTCCAAGCAAGGTGTCGGATTTGGAAAATTCCGGAATGCTGGATAAACTGTTCTCTCATGATATTCATGTAATGACCGTTCCTCCCTTAAGCGATTGTATGGACGATGGACTGATAAAGGACATTCAAATAGAAGATTGGCTCCGTAGAGAACCGGTACAAGTTGACGTGCGTAAAATTACGGCCCATATCGAGGGGCGTAGAGTAATGGTTACGGGAGCGGCGGGAGCTGTAGGAAGGGAAATCGTCCGCCAGTTGGCTACACTGAATCCTTATCAGTTGATTCTGGTAGATCAGGCAGAATCCCCATTGTATGATGTACAGTTGGAATTGTCTGATCATTGGAAGAATCTGGAGGTCCGTGTATTGGTTGCAGATGTTGCTAACCGTACGCGTATGGAGGCTATATTTGAAGAAACACGTCCTCAACTTGTTTTTCATTCTGCTGCTTATAAGCATGTACAACTGATGGATGATTTTGTGTCGGAGGCAATTCAAACGAATATATCGGGGACAGTGAATATTGCAGACCTGGCGGTAAAGTATAGAGTGTCCCGTATGGTTATGATATCTGCTGCTAATGCACGTCATCCGGAAAATGCTATGGAATATAGTAAGCGTGTGGCGGAAATATATGTGCAGTCATCTGATTGCAGGTTGAAACGCGACAAAGGGGAAACTGATATGTTCATAGTACGTTTGGGTGAGGTGTATCCGACGAATACTCATTGTTTGATTACCATGTCTGAAGCTTGTATGCTCACCCTGGAAGTGGGAGTCATGGGGGATGGGGGAGAAGTGTACATTGTGGGAGGGCCTGGGGATGGACTTTTGGATTCTGTAATCAGTGAAAAGATAAAGCGTGAAAAGCCATCTGTTGATGATTATGAACATGTGCGGGAAGAAGTGCTGGCCTTGGTGCAATATAGTTATACTGAAAAAAAGGCTATTTTGATTGGACTAATGAAAAAAATAGTGCCAATTTTCCCGCTTTCTTCTACCCAATGAAAAGACGTGAAAGTGACAGCTTTTTAATGCTTTTTCTGAAACTTAGAGGTGGAATAAATGTATATTATAAAAATAATATATTACCTTTGTGCCCGATTTATATTTATTACAAGAACTCAAAAGATTAATCAGAATATCTTATGCGTAGATTAATAACACTATTCTTTTTGGTATTTACTTTGTCAGGGGTAGCTTTTGCTCAGCAGATGTCAGATGATCAGGTTGTTCAGTATGTAAAAAGCGCTCAGCAGATGGGCAAAAATCAAAAGCAGATTACTACTGAATTAATGCGGCGGGGAGTGACAAAGGAACAAGTTGAAAGAATTCAGAAAAAGTATGAAAACTCTAAATCTGGAAGTCCGCAGAGCAATACCCAAGATGAGAAGCGTTCTCGTCAACGTGGTGAAATGAGTGGCGTAGTCAAAGGGCTGCGTACAACTTCGGAAACTTATTCTGCCAGACAAACGGATGTTGCAGGGGATTCTTTACAAATGATGGATAATCGTTCCTTGTCTCAAGAGAAGGAAACAGAGGATCCGACTTCGCAAATTTATGGTCATAATATTTTTACTAACGATAATTTGACTTTCGAACCCAATGTGAATGTTGCTACTCCCGAGAATTATCGTCTGGGGCCTGGTGACGAGGTGATTATTGATGTGTGGGGAGCTTCTGAAACAACGATTCGACAAACAATCTCTCCGGAAGGAAGTATTCTTGTGAATAATTTAGGACCGGTTTATCTGAGTGGCAAAACTGTAAAGGAAGCCAATAATTATTTGAAACAAGAATTTGCCAGAATATATTCTGGAGTAACCGGAAATGTTCCGTCTACCCAAGTTAAACTGACATTAGGAGAAATACGTTCTATTCAAGTAAACGTTATGGGTGAAGTTGTGGTGCCCGGAACTTATACCCTCTCATCATTTGCTTCCGTATTTCATGCTTTATATCGTGCAGGTGGTGTGAATCCGATTGGTAGTTTGCGCAGTATTAAAGTGATTCGCAATGGAAATACAATAGCGGATTTGGATGTTTACGATTTACTTATGAAAGGAAAAATGAAAGATGACATCCGTCTGCAGGATGGTGATGTAATTCTTGTGGATCCTTACCAGTCCCTGGTACAGATATTAGGTAAGGTAAAACGTCCGATGTTTTATGAAATGAAACCCACTGAAACCGTAGGTACATTATTGAAGTATTCAGGTGGTTTTACGGGTGATGCTTATAAGAAAGCATTACGTATAATCCGTAAAAGTGGACGTGAGCATCAAATTTATAATGTGGATGAGATGGATTATTCCGTATTCCGCGTAGATGACGGTGATAAGATAACGGTTGATTCCGTTTTACAGCGTTTTGAGAATCGTGTGGAAGTCCGCGGTGCTGTATATCGTGAAGGTTTGTACCAGTTGGACGGTATGATGAATACAGTGAAGCAGCTGATTAAGAAAGCGGAAGGACTTCGCGGAGATGCATTCTTAAACCGTGCTATAATCGATCGTGAGCTTGAAGACTTGTCGCATGAGATTATACAAGTAGATGTGAAAGGTTTGCTGAACGGGACAGCTGCAGATATTCCTTTGCAGAAGAATGACATTTTATATATTCCAAGTATTCATGACTTGAAGGAAGAAGCTACACTTACCATCCATGGTGAAGTTGCCAATCCGGGTACATATCTCTATTCTGATAAAATGACAGTAGAGGATTTGGTGTTGCAGGCTGGTGGCTTGTTGGAGGCGGCGGCTACAACAAAGGTTGAAGTTGCACGGCGCATGAAAGATCCGAAGAGTACATCTTTCAGTACTACAGTAGGCCAGAATTTCTCTTTTGATTTGAAAGATGGCTTATTGGTGGGAGAAGGAAGCCAGGATTTCCATCTTGAGCCTTTTGATGAAATTTATGTTCGTAAGAGTCCGTCCTATTTTAAACAACAGAATGTTATGGTGGGTGGAGAAGTCCTTTTTAGCGGTAATTATGCACTATCGAAAAAGAATGAACGTTTGAGTGACTTGATAGCTAAGGCTGGTGGAGTAACTCCCGATGCTTATATAAAAGGAGCGCGTCTTATACGTAGGATGACCGAAGAAGAATTCCGCCGTAAGGAAGATGCTCTGCGTATGGCGCAAGCGGGAGGCGGAGATTCCATATCTGTAAAAAGATTGGATTTGTCCGATACCTATTCTGTAGGTATAAATCTGGGAGAGGCCTTGAAAAATCCTGGTTCAGATGCTGATATGGTGCTTCGCGAGGGAGATGTATTATTTGTTCCGGAGTACGTAAGTACAGTGAAAATCAACGGTGCTGTAATGTATCCGAATACAGTTTTATATAAAAAGGGTGAAAGCTTGAAATATTACATCAATCAAGCTGGTGGTTTTGGTAATGATGCCAAGAAACGTAAGGTCTATGTAATATACATGAATGGTACAGTTTCTCGTTTAAAAGCAGGGAACAAGAAAGCCATTGAACCTGGTTGTGAAATAATTGTTCCAAGTAAAGAACAGAAAAAGAAGATGACTACTGCTGAAATTCTGGGAATGGGAAGTACGACAGCTTCTATTGCAGCGATGATTGCGACTATGGTTAATCTCTTTAAGTAATTTGAATTATGAGCGAAGAAAGAATACAAAACATAACCTCTCCACAACCTGAGGAACAAGAAATAGATTTGATAGAACTGGCCCAGAAAGTATGGGCTAGTCGCAAATTGGTTTTTAAGGCGTGTGGTATCGCTGCTCTTGTAGGACTGGTTGTTGCATTTAGTATTCCTAAGGAGTACTCTACAAGTGTGACATTGGCTCCGGAGAGTGGTGGCAAATCTGGTGGTGGAAGTATGGGAGCCCTTGCAGCCATGGCGGGTATCAATTTGGGCACTTCTTCTGGTGAGGATGCTTTGTCACCCGAACTTTATCCTGATATTGTAAGTTCTACTCCTTTTCTGATTGAACTGTTCGATGTTAAAGTCAAGGATCAGAAAGCAAAAGTAGACACGACTTTATATGCTTATTTGAAAGAAGAACAGCGTTCTCCTTGGTGGAGTGCAATTTTCTCCGCTCCTTTTAAGGTGTTAGGATGGACATTGTCTTTGTTTAAGGATGAACCGGAAGAGGGGGACGCAAAGCTGGATCCTTTTCGTCTTACTAGAGATGAGTCTGCCATTGCAGATGCTTTAAGTAAACGTATCTCTGTTTCCGTAGACAAAAAGACAGGTGTGACAACCTTGTCTGTTACTATGCAGGATCCTTTGATATCTGCTTCGCTGACGGATACCGTGATGCATTGCCTGCAGAACTACATCACAGATTATCGGACTAATAAGGCTCGTCATGATTTGGCATTTACCGAAAAACTTTATGGAGAAGCAAAGGCCAGTTATGAGTCTGCCCAGAAGAAATACGCAAATTTTGTAGATGCAAACCAGAATATAATATTGCTGAGTTATCGCGCAGAGCAAGAGCGTTTACAGAATGAAATGAATTTAGCCTATCAAGTATATACACAAGTGTCTCAACAATTACAGATGGCAAGAGCTAAGGTGCAGGAGATTACACCGGTATATACGGTTGTCCAGCCGGCTACGGTACCTTTGAAGCCTGCAAAGCCCAATAAATTGATGATTTTGATCGGCTTCATGTTCTTGGCAGGTGTCGGCAGTGTGGGATGGATATTATTTGTAAAAGATTTATTAAAGGGATGGAAAAAGCAAACAATATGATGACGGATAATGATATGATGTGCTGGCATGCATTGTACACAGCACCCAAGTCTGAACATAAGTTGATGCAGCGTTTGAATGCTGCGGGATATACTACATATTGCCCGATGCAGGCTGTGTTTGTAAAATGGAAAGGGCATACCCGAAAGGTGATTACTCCTCTTTTTTCCGGATGTTTGTTTGTTGCCGGTAATGTGTCGGAAGTTACCTCATTGGCTTCCTCGCAGAAGGCTGCTATATTAGTAGATAATGAAGGAAAAAGTTTGTCTATTGAGGCGGGCAAAGCAGAACTTCCTGCCAAGTTTGCCCAATTGCTGAAGTTATGATGAAGCTGATAACAGAAGAGCTGCTGGATACCGTTACTTCACGAGCTAAGGAGAACTCCCGTTTACGTATGAATTATAATTTTCATGCGTCTATGGATGCTCCTATTCATCGGTTGCTGAATGCTTTGGAACCGGGAACTTATCTTCCTCCTCACCGTCATACAGGTAAGGAAGAAACTTATCTGGTTTTGCGTGGAAGTCTGCTGGCATTTTTTTATGATGATGCCGGTAATGTAACAGATAAGGTATGCCTCAATCCTTCGGAAGGTAAATATGGTCTGGAAATTCCTTCTAATACATGGCATAGTATTATTGCCTTGGAGTCAGGTACCGTTATTTTTGAAATTAAAAAAGGCCCATATCAGCCTCTACCCTCAGAGGATTTGGCTTCGTGGGCTCCTCAGACTTCTGATACGGAAGGAATAAAGGCTTTTATGAAGCGGATGTTGGAACTTTAACATTTTCCCGATAAAAAAACATAGGAAAGCCTCCCGATATTTTTTATTGTATACCGGGAGGCTTCTTTATGCACCATATTTTCAGTCGAACAGACTCTTGAACTTCTTGAATATTTTCTCCTTAATCGAAGTATTTGGCTTGAAGTTATCCGATTCTTCCATCTCCTCCAGCGCCTTCTTCTCATCCTTGTTCAGCGTTTCGGGTACGTATACGCTGACATTTACCAGCAAATCTCCCGTGCCGTATCCGTTCACGTTGGGTAAACCTTTGCCGCGCAGGCGGAGCACTTTTCCCGGTTGCGTACCTGAGTCAATTTTTACTTTCACCTTTCCATCAATCGTGGGAATTTCTACCGCACCACCCAAGGCTGCTGTCGGGAAGCTGAGGAGCAGATTGTAAATCAAGTCGTTTTCATCGCGTATCAAGTTCGGGTCTTGTTCTTCCTCTACAAGAATCAGCAAGTCTCCCGGCACGCCGTTGTGCTTGCCTGCGTTTCCTTTTCCTCCCATAGAGAGTTGCATACCTTCTGCAACGCCTTTCGGAATTTTTACGGTTACTACTTCTTCACCGTATACAATGCCTTCACCGGCACACTCCTTACACTTGTTCTTGATGATTTTGCCCTCACCGCCACACGTCGGGCAGGTGGTTCTTGTCTGCATGGTGCCGAGTATGGTTTGCTGGTTACGGATTACCGTGCCGCTGCCGTTACAAGTCGGGCAGGTCTCTGAACCACCGTCACCTTCGGCTCCCGTACCATGACAGTGGGTACAAGGCACGTATTTCTTCAGTTTGAATTTCTTTTCCACGCCGGTAGAGATTTCCTTGAGGTTCAGTTTCACCTTGACACGCAGGTCCGAACCACGGTAACGGCGTTGTTGTTGTGCTCCACCGCCTCCGCCGAAACCTCCAAAACCGCCGAAACCTCCACTGTGTCCGCCAAAGATGTCACCGAACATGGAGAAGATGTCGTCCATGGACATGCCTCCACTGAAGCCGCCGAACGGACCACCATTACCGGCGGCACCACCCAGTCCGGCATGACCGAACTGATCGTAGCGGGCACGCTTGTCCGGATTGCTTAGTACGTCGTATGCTTCTGCCGCTTCCTTGAATTTCTCTTCGGCTGTTTTGTCGCCCGGATTCTTGTCCGGATGATATTGGATGGCTTTCTTGCGATAGGCTTTCTTTATTTCTTCTACCGTTGCTGTCTTTTCGACTTCCAATACTTCGTAGTAATCTCTTTTTTCCATACAGTTTTATGTTATTCTCCGACTACCACTTTGGCATGACGGATCACTTTGTCATTTAGGATGTAACCGGTTTGTACACAGTCCAGAATTTTGCCTTTCAGTGCTTCATTGGGTGCCGGAATCACGGCGATGGCTTCGTGATAGTCTGTATCGAGCGGTTGTTCCTTTGTCTCTATTACCTTAACGCCGTTTTGTCCCAATACAGACATGAACTTGTTGTAGATAAGTTCAACGCCTTCTTTTACGGCGGCTACGTCGGTGGCTGTCTCCATGTTTTTGAGGGCGCGTTCAAAGTCATCCACAATGGGTAGGATACTGCTGATACTCTTTTCACCACCGTTCAGGATGAGTTCTGCTTTCTCCTTCATGGTACGTTTGCGGTAATTGTCAAACTCGGCAGACAAGCGCAGGTATTTGTCCTTCTGCTCTTCAATCTGTTCATTGGCCTTTTCCAGTTCCTGGGCGAGCTTTTCTTCTTCTGTCAGGGGAGCTTCGTTTTCTTGTGAAGTTTCTTGTCCGACAGTTTCTTCGTCACATTCGTTAGGAGTAGCTTGAGTTTTCAGTTCCTCTTCCTGGTTGTTTTCTTTTTCTTTCGGATTCATATTGTTATGCTTATTATTCTTGTAAAATGATTTTGCTTTCATTGCTGTTAAGGGTTTAAGTTAATACGATATTAGTGCTCCAGCAAAAACTTTGCCAAAACGGATATTTTTGCCGAAAACGCTGCAAAGGTAATACTTTTATGTCAGATTGACAGCGCTTCTCTGTGTCTATTCATGGAAAAATAACTATCTTTGCACTCGCAATTCGCAGACTAATAGGTATTAAATAGTAAATTGTAAATAAATAAATCGTAAATATAAAGATGATTACAGTCTCTAATGTCTCAGTACAGTTTGGTAAAAGAGTGTTGTTCAATGACGTAAACCTGAAGTTTACAAGTGGTAACTGTTACGGTATCATCGGTGCCAACGGTGCCGGAAAATCTACTTTCCTGAAAACGATTTCCGGGGAGCTGGACCCTACGACGGGTTCCATCATGCTGGCTCCGGGAGAGCGTCTTTCCGTTTTGAGCCAGGACCACTTTAAGTGGGATGCTTTTACGGTAATGGACACGGTGATGATGGGACACACGGTGTTGTGGGACATCATGAAGCAGCGTGAAGTGCTGTATGCCAAAGAGGATTTCACAGACGAGGATGGACTGAAGGTTTCCGAATTGGAAGAGAAATTTGCCGAGCTGGACGGCTGGAATGCCGAAAGCGATGCCGCCGCCTTGCTGAGTGGCTTGGGTATCAAGGAAGACAAGCATTATCTGCTGATGGGTGAGTTGAACAACAAGGAAAAGGTGCGTGTCATGCTGGCGCAGGCTCTCTATGGAAATCCTGATAACTTGCTGCTGGACGAGCCTACCAATGACTTGGATAT
>NZ_JBCNZM010000069.1:23457-24570 GCF_040227615.1 Bacteroides sp. RTP31139st1_H2_RTP31139_211217
GGTGGTGAGCCACGACCGTCACTTCCTCGAGTCCGTTTGTACGCATACGGTGGACATCGACTACGGAAAGATTAACCTCTTTGCCGGTAACTATAGCTTCTGGTACGAGTCCAGCCAGCTGGCGCTCCGTCAGCAGCAGAACCAGAAGGCAAAGGCCGAGGAGAAGAAGAAAGAGCTGGAAGAGTTTATCCGCCGATTCAGTGCCAATGTGGCAAAGAGCAAGCAGACTACCAGCCGCAAGAAGATGTTGGAGAAACTGAATGTAGAAGAAATCAAGCCGTCATCACGTAAGTATCCGGGCATCATCTTTACGCCCGAACGCGAACCGGGTAATCAGATTCTGGAAGTTTCCGGTTTGACGAAAACGCTGGAAGATGGTACGGTGCTGTTCCGCGACGTCAACTTCAATGTAGAGAAGGGAGACAAGATTGTATTCCTTTCGCACGACCCGCGTGCCATGACCGCCCTGTTCGAGATTATCAACGAGAATATGAAACCGGATGCGGGTACCTTCAACTGGGGTGTGACTATCACTACCGCTTACCTGCCGCTGGACAATACTGCATTCTTTAATACAGACCTGAATCTGGTGGACTGGTTGAGCCAGTTCGGCGAAGGCAATGAAGTCTACATGAAGAGTTTTCTGGGACGTATGCTGTTCTCCGGTGAGGAGGTGCTGAAGAAAGCAAGCGTATTGTCGGGAGGTGAGAAGATGCGTTGCATGATTGCACGTATGCAGCTGCGCAATGCCAATTGCTTGATTCTGGATACACCTACCAATCACCTCGACTTGGAGTCTATCCAGGCATTCAACAATAATCTAAAGACCTATAAGGGCAATATCCTTTTCTCATCCCACGACCACGAGTTCATTCAGACGGTTGCCAACCGTATCATCGAATTGACTCCGAACGGTATTATCGACAAGATGATGGAGTATGACGAATACATCACTTCAGACCACATCAAGGAGTTGCGTGCACGTATGTACGCAACAAAGTGATAACGGAAGCTAAGGACTAAATAAGTATATTTTAAATCGTTCCATCATGAGGAAAAAATCGTTCCACCATGGTGGAACGATTTTTTTACCACGGTGGAACAATATTTCTG
>NZ_JBCNZM010000070.1:0-15493 GCF_040227615.1 Bacteroides sp. RTP31139st1_H2_RTP31139_211217
AGTACAACATTCCAAGAACCGTCTACTGATATCGGTTATAAAAAGAAAAAGCGTCTAGCTAAATCAGGAAAAGACAGTTTGACGGTGGGGAAACACGCTTCACCCTCTGGGGGAACTCCCTTTACCCCTGGGGAAACTCCTTTTACAATAGGCGGTAAAGGTCTTTACAATATGGGGTAAAGGGCGTTACAATATAGGGTAACGGCTTTTACATATCGCGGTAACGGCTTTTACATTAGCTGGTAAATAGCAGGTAAATACAATGTGCTGATAGTTAGTGTTATGACCGCTTTTGTCTTTCGTATAGTATGTCCGTAACTTGGATTATTTATAGCAATCCTTCGTCGTTGAAGCTGTAATGGCTTCCGTCCGTGACGATGACGTGGTCGGTCAGGTGTATGTTCATGGTTTGGGCGGCTTTCCTCACGAGTTCCGTCAGCCGCTGGTCGTCGTTACTGGGGTGCGGGTTGCCGGAGGGATGGTTGTGGATGAGGGCTATCTGTGTGGCGCGTTGCAGCAGGGCTTCGCGCAGGATGCTGCGCACGTCGGCGGTAGTCTGGTCGATGCCGCCGCGGCTGATGCGTACCTTGTCTATCACTTTGGCGGCGTGGTTCATAAGCAGTACCCAGAATTCTTCTGTGGCAAGGTCGCAGAGCAGGGGATGGAACAGCTCGTAGATGTCGGCGGAAGAGCGGATGGCGGTACGTCCGGAGCGTTCCTGCAGCTTGCGGCGTTTGCCCAGTTCCAGGGATGCCATGACGGTGATGCTTTTGGCGGGGCCCATGCCTTTGAATCGGGAGAAATCCCGCACCTCCCATTTGCCCAGGCGGTTGAGGTCGTTGCCGCAGGCGGCGAGTATGCGCTGCATCAGTGTCACGGCGGTTTCTTCCGTATTGCCGGAGCCGATGAGGATGGCTAGCAGTTCGGCATCGCTCAAGGCTTCCGCCCCTTTCTGCATCATCTTTTCCCGCGGGCGGTCCTCTGCAGCCCACTGGTTGATATTCAGTTTCTCCATATCATCCCTAATCCTTAACCCCTAATCCTCCTTATTTGTAAAAGTTCTTTTTGAACGCCTCGAACTCGTCCTTGCCAAGTATACAGCGGTTCCACCAGGCGCGCAGGAACCCCGTCCCGTATCCGATGAGCTGGATGAAGGAGGCGGCGACGGAGTAGAGCCCGATGCTGAGGCTACGGTTCCGGATAGTGGAGTCCATGTATACCAGAAGCGCATAAAGAGCGATGGGCAGCAGGCTGTACGGGCAGAAGGGCGTTCCCAGCAGGAATATGGCCACTCCCAGGGTAAATGCAGCCGGCAGCAGGTGGACGAGCTTCAGCGATTCCGGATACTTCTTGTACAGATTGATGCGGGCAATCCCGGAATTGTGTACCTGCTTGAAGAATTTCCGGAAGTCTGTCCGTCGCTTGTGGTATACCCAGGCACCGGGGAACAGCCGGCATGTATATCCTCCCTTGAAGATTCGGATGCTGAAGTCGATGTCCTCCCCGAAGCGCATCCGCGAGAATCCGCCCAGGGCTTGGTACACTTCCTGCCGCACACCCATGTTGAAGCTGCGCGGATAGAACTTGTCCATCTTCTTCTTCCCCCCACGGATACCGCCGGTGGTGAAGAAGGAGGTCATGGAGTAGTTGATGGCTTTCTGTATGTTTGTGAATGATTCGTGCGCGCGGTCGGGGCCTCCGAAGGCATCGGCGGCTTCGTGCTGCAGCTCTTCTTCCACAGCAAGGAAATAACCTTCGGGCAGGATGCAGTCCGAATCCAGTATTATCAGGTATTCGCCCTTGCTTCGTTCCACCCCGTAGTTACGGGTCTGCCCGGGGCCGGAGTTGGGCTTGTCATAGTAATGTACGTCCAATAGTTCCTGATACTTCTCTGTGACCGGCTTGCAGGGGATGGAGGAGCCGTCCTCCACCACAATCACTTCAAAATCCTTGAAACTTTGCTGCGTCAGGCTTTGCAGCAGTTCATCCACCTCATCGGGGCGGTTGTATACGGGGATGATGACGGAGTATCTCATGGGTATGGCTTTATGTTTTGGTTGTCTCCGCAAAGATATATCATTTAAGCTTTGTAGATGAATAAATGGAAAGAAAAATCCCCGGATGCCAAGTGGAGCACCGGGGATGATATGAAAAGGGCATTTGCCTGATTTCCAAAAGGGCTTATGCTTTTACGCGGCTTACGTAAGAACCGTCGCGCGTATCGATTTCGATAGTCTCGCCTTCGTTGATGAACAAGGGGACGCGGACTGTGGCGCCGGATTCTACTGTGGCGGGCTTCAGCGTGTTGGTGGCTGTGTCGCCTTTCAGTCCCGGTTCCGTATAGGTAATCTTCTGCTGAACCTTGATGGGCACGTCGGCATAGAGCACGGTTTCTGTGGAAGCGTCTGATACCACGTCTACTATCATTCCTTCGAGCAAGAAGTCAACACCGTTGATGAGGTCGTGGGCGATGGGAATTTGGTCAAAAGTCTCCTGGTTCATGAATTGGTAGTTGTCACCGTCATGATAGAGGTATTGGTGGGGACGACGTTCTACACGCACGTCTTCCAGTTTCTCACCGATGTTGAAACGACGTTCCAGAACGTAGCCGTTCACCACGTCTTTCAGCTTGGTACGCATGAAGGTATTACCTTTTCCCGGCTTTACATGCAGGAAGTCGATGCAGAAATACAGCTTGCCGTCCATGCGGATGCAAGTTCCGATTTTAATGTCTTGGGCATTAATCATACTTATAGTCTTTAATATTATTATATTGGTATTTACTTCTTTAGTGCTGGTTTGCGGGTGCAAAAGTAATGGAATTCGGTAAAAAACACAAAAACTTTTGAGAGAAAATGAGTTATCTCTTGGTTTATTTGAAAAAAGTACCTATTTTTGCAGCCCGAATTCGTGAGAATAATAACATAAAACAAGATACAGTAATGAAAAGAACATTTCAACCCTCGAACAGAAAGAGAAAGAACAAACACGGTTTCCGTGAGAGAATGGCTACAGCAAACGGCCGCAGAGTATTGGCAGCACGTCGTGCTAAAGGCAGAAAGAAACTGACTGTTTCTGACGAATACAACGGAGTAAAGGCATAATAGGCCGTTCTCGTTCGTATTAAAGAAATAAGGGAGCTGCAAAAGACTGATTCTGGTCTTTTGCAGCTTTTCTTATGTATTGTGCCCGGTTCTCCGGAAAAAACTATTGCCAACTCCGTGTACTATGTGGTGAAAATTGTATCTTTGTCCCAAATAATGCATTATCGATTATGACAATAAAAGATTTTTTCTCTTTCCGGCAGAACCGGTTCTTCTGGGCGAACATACTTGCGATGGCCGTTGTGGTAGTGGGATTGCTGTTCGGAGTGCTGAAAGGACTGGATATATATACCCGCCACGGCGAGGCTGTGATAGTGCCCGATGTGAAGGGCATGGGAGTGGAGGAAGCCGAGAAAATGTTCCGTAACCGCGGCTTGGTCTGCATCGTTTCGGATTCCAGTTATGTCAAGACTCTTCCTGCCGGCTGCATCCTCGAATATAATCCGGCAGCTGGACAAAAGGTAAAGGAAGGACGTACCATCTATCTTACAATCAATACGATTGAAGTCCCTCTGCACATAGTACCCGATGTGGCGGACAACAGTTCGTTGCGGCAGGCGGAAGCGCGTATTCTGGCTTCGGGCTTCAAGCTGGCCGAGATACAGTATATTCCGGGAGAGAAGGACTGGGTGTATGGCGTGAAGTATAAGGGCCGTCAGCTTTCCATCGGCGAGAAAGTGCCCGCCGGTGCAGTGCTGACGCTGATGGTGGGAGATGGAGGCGCCTTGCAGGCAGACTCCCTGGGAGTGGATTCTGTGGGAAGTACCGTTGAACCCGTGTTGTCCGAAGACTCCGCGGCAGATGAGTCCTGGTTCTGATAAACATCTGACTCCAATCGTAAATTGTAAATAGTCAAATTGTAAATGCCGTGATGATAGAAGAATTGCCGGATGATATAGATAATGATGAGCTGGACGACGTAGAGCCGGTGGGTGACGAGGCGCAACTCTATGAACACTTCCGTGTGGTGGTGGACAAGGGGCAGGAGATGATGCGGGTGGACAAGTATCTGTTCGACCGCTTGACGAACTCCTCGCGCAATCGCATCCAGAAGGCTGCCGATGCAGGCTTCGTGATGGCGAACGGCAAGGCTGTGAAAAGTAGCTATAAGGTGAAGCCGATGGATGTAATCACTGTGATGATGGACCGTCCACGCTATGAGAATGAAGTCATCCCCGAAGACATCCCCCTTGATATAGTATATGAGGACAAGTATCTGATGGTAGTGAACAAACCTGCCGGTCTGGTGGTGCACCCCGGTCATGGCAACTATCACGGTACGCTTGTCAACGCCATAGCCTGGCATATGAAGGATAATCCCGATTATGATGCCAATGACCCGCATGTGGGACTGGTGCACCGCATCGACAAGGACACCTCCGGCCTGCTGGTGATAGCCAAGACTCCGGATGCCAAGACGAATCTCGGCAACCAGTTCTTCAACAAGACGACAAAACGCCGTTACCGGGCGCTGGTCTGGGGAAATGTAGAGCAGGATGAAGGGACCGTTGTCGGCAATATCGGTCGTAATCCCAGAGACCGCATGCAGATGACCGTCCTCCCCGACGACCAGGGAAAGCATGCCGTCACCCATTACCGGGTGCTCGAACGTTTGGGATACGTCACACTGGTGGAATGTATCCTTGAAACGGGACGCACCCATCAAATCCGTGTGCACATGAAGCACATCGGACACATACTTTTCAACGACGAACGTTACGGTGGACACGAAATCCTGAAAGGAACCCACTTCGCTAAATACAAACAATTTGTAAACAACTGCTTCGACACTTGTCCGCGGCAGGCATTGCATGCCATGACGCTGGGGTTTGTGCATCCCGTCACCGGAGAAGAAATGTACTTCACTTCGGAATTGCCCGATGACATGACCCGGCTGATAGACAAATGGAGAGGCTATATCAGTAACAGAGAATTAGAATGAAACGCACGATTGCTATTGTAGCCGGAGGAGATACCTCCGAATTCCACGTCTCCCTGCGTAGTGCACAGGGGATTTACTCCTTCATCGACAAGGAGAAGTATACCTTATATATTGTAGAAATGCACGGACTGGACTGGCATGTACAGCTGCCCGACGGCGCTAAGACTCCGGTAGACCGCAATGACTTCAGCTTCGTGCTGGATGGCGAGAAAGTGACATTCGACTTTGCCTATATCACCATCCACGGAACTCCGGGTGAGGACGGCCGTCTGCAGGGCTATTTTGATATGCTCCACATCCCTTATTCGTGTTGCGGAGTACTGGCAGCGTCGCTCACGTACGATAAGTTTGCCTGCAACCAGTATCTGAAAGGTTTCGGTGTGCGCATTGCCGAATCGTTGTTGCTGCGCGGCGGACAGTCGGTAACGGATGAAGATGTGATGGAGAAAATCGGTCTGCCTTGCTTCATTAAGCCCAGCTTGGGAGGTTCCAGCTTCGGCGTGACCAAGGTGACGGCGAAAGAGCAGATACAACCTGCCATAGCCAAGGCATTTGCGGAAGCGCAGGAAGTACTGGTGGAGGCCTTTATGGACGGAACCGAGATTACCTGCGGCTGTTACAAAACAAAAGACAAGTCCGTAGTGTTCCCCATTACGGAGGTGGTGAGCCACAACGAGTACTTCGATTATGAAGCTAAGTATAATGGTGCGTCTGACGAGATTACTCCCGCCCGCATCTCGGACGATTTGACCCGCCGGGTGCAGACGCTGACTTCTGCCATTTATGATATACTCGGGGCCTACGGCATTATCCGTGTGGACTATATCATTACCGAAGGGGAAAAAATCAATCTGCTGGAGGTGAATACCACCCCCGGAATGACTGCCACCAGCTTTATTCCCCAGCAGGTTCGTGCTGCCGGAATGGAGATGAAGGATGTAATGACAGATATTATAGAAAACAAGTTTAAGGATTAATCATTATTCATTATGAATGCGAACGTGGAATTTGATGAAATCCGTCCTTATCATGATGAGGAACTTCCTCAAGTCTATGAGGAACTGATTGCCGATGCGGCGTTCCGGCAGGCAGTGGATACTGTGATGCCTGGTGTACCTTTTGAAGTCTGGTCGCAGAAAATGCGCGCGTGTAAAACCAAGCTGGAATTTCAGAAGACCTTCTGCTATGGGCTTCTGTGGAAATTGGCGAAGGAGGCTACGGATGGATTGACTTTGGACCATACCGCGTTGCCGGCAGACAAGTCGGCGGCGTATACCTATATCTCCAATCATCGCGACATTATTCTCGATTCCGGTTTCTTGTCCATTCTTTTGGTAGACCAGGGTATGGATACGGTAGAGATAGCCATTGGCGACAACCTGCTTGTCTATCCGTGGATTAAGAAATTCGTGCGTGTCAACAAGTCCTTCATCGTGCTGCGTGCGTTGACCATGCGCCAGATGCTGGAGGCTTCCGCACGCATGTCCCGCTATATGCATTATACCATCAGTGAGAAGAAACAGTCTATCTGGATTGCACAACGTGAAGGGCGTGCCAAGGATTCCAACGACCGCACGCAGGACAGTGTGCTGAAGATGCTGGCAATAGGCGGTGAAGGCGATGTCATTGACCGCTTAATGGAAATGAATATAGCTCCGCTTGCCATTTCCTATGAATACGACCCTTGCGACTTCCTGAAAGCGCAGGAGTTCCAACTGAAACGGGACATTGAAGGCTATAAGAAAACGACGGCTGACGACTTGCTGAATATGCAGACCGGACTGTTCGGCTATAAAGGGCGGGTACATTTCCAGACGGGTGCCTGCATGAATGATGAATTGGCGAAGATGGACCGTTCACTTCCGAAGCCCGAACTCTTTGCACGCATGTCTGCACTGATAGACAAACGCATTCATGCCAGCTACCGGATGTATCCCAATAATTATGTGGCACACGACCTTCTCGAGGGGAAGGAGGATTTTTCCGACCATTACACTGCCGAGGATAAGCAGCGCTTCACGGCCTATATAGAACAACAGTTGGAGCGTATCTCCATTCCTAATAAGGACGTGGACTTTCTGCGCGGAAAAATGCTGCTGATGTATGCCAACCCGTTGAAGAATTATCTGGCGGCTATAAAAGAATGAATACATGAAGAAGTACTGTGATTGGTGGCTTTTGCCTTTATTGGCCTGTCTGTTGGCTGGTTGTGGCGATGATGATTATCATTATCCTTCCGTGAAGCTGGAATTCTTGACTGCCTTTTCGGGGGCTGACGGCTATCTGCGGTCTGTTGTGACGGATGAAGGGGAAACCTTGCCGGTAGTGGAGGACAAGACAAAGACGAACATAGAGGCAAACGCCTCGGTACGTGTCATCAGTAATTATGCTTCGGAGGTAACTGCCGATGGAACTGCCGGTGCGGTGCTGTATGCCTTGAGCGGTGTTCTTTCTGTCGTTCCCCAAACGGTCGACAAGTTCGAGGAGGGCGTCAAGACAGACCCTACTGATGTACTGGGTATCTGGATGGGACTCGACTATCTCAATATGACACTGATAGTCAAGGAGAATGGTGAACATAAGTTCCATTTTATTGAGGATGAAGTGATTGTGGATACTGCTACCGGGTGTAGTGAAGTATATCTGACGCTGTATCATGACGCAAAGGAGGAGGTGGTGTCTTATACCAGGCGTGCCTACGCTTCCGTACCTTTGCGGCAGTATGCGGCAGAGGGTATACAGAAGGTTATGGTTCATTTCAGTGTGCACACTTATTCCGGTGACATCAAGACTTACGATTTTGTTTATAACCCTGACTAAAATGAAATATTCGATGAAGACATTGTTCGCGGGTTTTTGCCTCGTTTTTACCACCCTCTTTTCCTGCCAGCAGAAGGAGGGACAGTTCAAGTCTGTTTCGGTAGATGACTTTTCCACATTGATAGCCAATCCGGAGGTGCAGCTTCTGGATGTGCGTACTGTTGCCGAATACTCGGAAGGACACGTGCCCCACAGTATCAATATCAATGTATTGGATGAGTCGTTTGAAACGATGGCCGACTCCACTCTGCAGAAGGACAAACCGGTTGCAGTATATTGTCGTAGTGGTAAGCGTAGTAAAAAGGCCGCTGCCATACTGAGCAAAAAAGGA
The DNA here is from genome assembly GCF_040227615.1 of Bacteroides sp. RTP31139st1_H2_RTP31139_211217. Classification (NCBI taxonomy): domain Bacteria; kingdom Pseudomonadati; phylum Bacteroidota; class Bacteroidia; order Bacteroidales; family Bacteroidaceae; genus Bacteroides; species Bacteroides sp. RTP31139st1_H2_RTP31139_211217. The sequence goes on from NZ_JBCNZM010000070.1 coordinate 8,198, forward strand.
TATATAATCTATGACCTTGACAAAGGTTTCATCGGTTGGGAAGAAGCGGACAAAGAAGTGGAAAAGTAATAGCGGTGTAGCTGAAATGCATTTGCTATAATTTCTTTTTAGGCGAGGATTACGCGGATTTCACGGAAAAATTTAAGAAAAGAATCCGCGTTTTCCGCGTAATCCGCGCCTAAAAAGAATAAAGTAGTCTTGTCCTCTGGTTAGAGGCTTTCAAGCAGTCTCTTCAGCACCACTGTTGCTGAAATCTCCCGGTTGGCCGCTTCGGGGATTACGATGGACTGCGGGCTTTCTATCACATCATCCGTCACAATCATGTTGCGTCGAACCGGCAGGCAGTGCATGAAGTAGGCATTGTTGGTAACGGCCATCTGGCGCTCGCCTACTGTCCAGGTGCGGTCTTTGCTCAATATTTGTCCGTAGTTGTCGCCTGTATAGGCCGCCCAGTTCTTGGCATAGACAAAATCGGCTCCTTCAAAAGCTTTCATCTGGTCATATTCTACGCGGGCATTTCCTACGAACTTGGGGTCGAGTTCATAACCTTCGGGATGTGTAATCACAAAGTCATAATCAGTTGCATTCATCCATTCGGCAAAGGAGTTGGGGACAGCCTGGGGCAATGGACGCGGATGTGGAGCCCATGTCATCACTACTTTGGGGCGTGCCGTCTTCTTATATTCCTCAATGGTTATCAAGTCGGCAAAACTCTGCAGCGGATGGCGTGTGGCAGCCTCCATGGAGAATACCGGCCGGCCGGAATGCTTGATGAACTGCTCCAGTATCACTTCGTTGTAATCGTCTTCCTTATTTTCGAAGCGTGCAAAAGAACGTACGCCGATGACGTCGCAATAGCAGCCCATCACGGGAATGGCTTCCAGTAAGTGTTCCGGTTTGTCACCGTCCATGATGACACCACGCTCTGTCTCCAGTTTCCAGGCTCCCTGGTTGATGTCCAGTACAATTACGTTCATGCCCAGATTCAATGCAGCCTTCTGTGTACTGAGGCGGGTACGCAGGCTGGAGTTGAAGAAAATCATCATCAGCGTTTTGTTACGTCCCAGTTCCACATATTTGAAACGGTCTTTTTTAATCTCGAATGCTTCGTCCAGTGCAGACTTCAGGTTACCGATGTCCTGCACGCAAGTAAAGTTCTTCATATTTACAGTCTTTTTAGTGTATCTATATCTTTGTTATTCGGCTGTCAAGGTCTGGTCTGTCCGGAACCTTCGACAATCCATTTGTATGTGGTGATTTCTTCCAGAGCCATCGGACCGCGGGCGTGTAGCTTCTGGGTGCTGATGCCAATCTCGGCACCGAGTCCGAATTGTGCGCCGTCGGTGAAAGAGGTCGGTGCATTGACGTATACGCAAGCGGCGTCCACCTCCCGGCAGAACCATTCGGCACGTGTCTTGTCGTCCGTAATGATGCATTCGCTATGTTTGGAACCGTACTTCCGGATATGTGCCAATGCTTCCTGGAAAGAATTCACGGTTTTAATGGCCATCTTGTAGTCCAGGAACTCTCTGCCGTAGCAGTCTTCAGTGGCAAGTCTCAACAGCTCGACGGGATATTTGTCACGCAGACTGTGGTAGGCGGGTTCATCGGCAAATATCTCTACATTGCTTGATTGCAGCGGCAGGCATAGGTCGGGCAAATTAGCCAGGCTGTCGGCTTCGATAATCAGGCAATCCAAAGCGTTGCATACACTGACCCGGCGTGTCTTTGCATTGGCAATGATAGATGGACCTATGCTTATATCGCCATAGCGGTCGAAGAACGTATGGCATACGCCGGCACCTGTCTCTATAACCGGTACTGTGGCATTCTGGCGTACGAAGTTTATCAGGCTGCTGCTGCCGCGCGGAATTATCAAATCTACATAATCGTTGGCATGCAGTAGTTCGGCAGTCGCCTCTCTGTCGGCAGGAAGCAGTTCCACGATATGTGTATCTACGTTGAAATGCTCCAGTACCTCGTGTATCACGCTGATTATGGCACGGTTGGAATAGTCTGCATCGCTTCCGCCTTTCAGAATACAGGCATTGCCGCTTTTAAGGCAGAGTGAGAATACATCGAAACTGACGTTGGGACGGGCTTCGTAGATAATGCCTATGACACCGAAAGGTACACTGACCCTTTTTATCTTCAATCCGTTGGGTAATACGTTCTCTTTAAGGACTTTTCCCAAAGGAGAAGGGAGGGCGGCTACGTTGCGGATGTCCGCAGCGATGTCCTGCAAACGGCTTTTTGTCAGTTTCAGGCGGTCGTATTTAGGGTCGGTAGAAGGCATACGCTCCAAATCCTTCTGGTTTTCACTCAGAATGAAGTCTGTTTTGTTTATGGCAGCGTCTGCAACAGCCAGTAATATTTGGTTGATTTCTTTGTCGCTCAACGCTAGCATGTTACGGCTGGCATCTTGTACGGCGACAAAAGTTTTGTTTAAGTTCATTTTCTTACTGAGTATAGAGTGATAAATATGCAAGTATGAATATCGTGGATAGTATCCGTCTGTGTCCTATTCTATATATAGGTAGTCGTAGTGCACTACGGGTTTCTTTCCATGTTTTCCCATTGTTTCCCGTGCCTGGCTGGAGTCACAGTTGGCTTTTCCCACACCGATGGGTTTACCGCCGAAGTCGATAATCCGTACGATGTCGTCCTTCTCGAACTCGCCTATAACGTCAGTGATGCCTACCGGTAGGATGCTTACTGCTTTGTCCGAGAAGAGCAGTTCGGTGGCACAATGATTGATGTGCAGTTCGCCTTTGGCAAACCCTTCGCTGTGCGCAATCCATTTCTTGATGCTCGATACCGGTTCCGGAGACGGAATGAAACGGGTATAGTTTAATTCTTCATTATTCATTATTTTCACGAGGATGTTGTCCCGCTTCCCGTTGGCTATGATTACTGTGATGCCCTCATCCGCCACTTTGCGGGCAATGTTGGTTTTTGTCAGCATGCCGCCGCGTCCGAAGCTGGACTTGGAAGTTTGTATGTAGGAGGAGAGGTCTTTGCCTTGTTCTATTTCACGGATGACTTGAGACTCCGGGTCGGCGGGTGAACCGTTGTAGATGCCGTCTATATTGCTGAGAATGATTAGTGCCTGGGCATCCATCATGGAGGCTATCAGGCCGGACAGTTCATCGTTGTCGGTGAACATCAGTTCGCTCACGGAGATGGTGTCGTTCTCATTGACAATAGGAATGACGCCGTTCTCCAGCATTACGGTCATACAGTTTTTCTGGTTGAGGTAATGGCGGCGGGTGGAAAAGTTCTCTTTCATTGTGAGCACTTGTCCCACGGGGATGCCATGCTCCCGGAACAGCTCGTAGTAGCGGTTGATGAGTTTGGCCTGCCCTACAGCGGAAAAGAGCTGGCGCTGGTCTACGCTGTCCAACTTCTTGGTGGGGCGCACTTCACTACGTCCCGAAGCAACGGCTCCGGAAGAAACAAGTATTATTTCTATGCCGGCCTTGTGCAGCTCGGCTATCTGGTCCACCAAAGCGGACATGCGGGTGACGTCGAGAGTGCCGTCACGACGTGTTAAAACATTGCTGCCTACCTTGACAGCAATTCTATTGAAATCAATCTCCATTTTCTCTCTTTTCGTATTCACGGACTACTTCCATGGCGGCTTCGTAGTCCTTCTCATTGACGAGAACGGAAACATCTACCGCAGTGGCAGGCAGTACAACGTTTACTACCATTCCGTCTTTTGTTACAGCTTCAATATCACTATTTCCCAGCAGGCTCTTTACGAGTTCTGCTTCCCACGGTGAACCGGTGAACACCTCAACGAGTTTGCTTTTGTCTTCTTCTTTCATGATGGTATGAATTTAGAGGTTTCTGTCTTACAAATATAACAAATGTTTTTGTTTTAATGTTTAATGCTGACGAATTTATAGTTCAATCCTCTCAACTCTTATCGATTCATTCAGGAAAGTAGAAGCCGATTCTGTGAATTTCTCCTCCGATTCCGTGGTGCGGTAGACGCATCTTCCACCTTTGGTACATTTTTTGTCCATTTCCGGATGGCGGTGAAGATAGTCTTTCAGGCTGTCTGCTACCAGTTCCCCCTGGGTGACGGTCGTGATGCCGTCGGGCATGTATTGCTGTATCTTGGGCAGCAGCAACGGGAAGTGCGTGCAGCCCAGAATGACGGTGTCTATCTGCGTGTCTTTGGCCAGCAGGTTGCCGATGTTTTTGCGTATGAAGTAGTCAGTACCCTCACCTTGTGCCTCATTGTTTTCTACGAGGGATACCCATAGAGGGCAGGCTTCACCGCTCACTTTGATGTCGGGGAAGAGTTTATGCACTTCCAGCGGATAGGATTCAGACTTGATGGTTCCTGCCGTGGCAAGCACTCCCACATGGCGGCTTTGGGTAATGTTCCCTATGCATTCTACGGTTGGGCGAATTACTCCCAACACACGGCGCATAGGGTCGAGGCGAGGCAAATCATTCATTTGTATGTTGCGCAGAGCTTTTGCCGAAGCTGTATTGCATGCCAGAATGACGAGGTGACAACCCATCTCGAACAGTTTGGTGACTGCCTGCAAGGTGAACTCATAGACAATCTCGAACGAGCGGGTTCCGTAAGGCGCGCGCGCGTTGTCGCCCAGATAAATGTAATCATATTGGGGAAGGGCTTCCCGTATCTTGCTCAGGATGGTCAGTCCGCCATATCCGGAATCGAATATTCCGATGGGACCGGCTGCAGAAGGTAATGTCTGTTTCATGCTTTCTAAAGACTATGTACCATGCAAAGATAATGCAAATTTCTCAGTAATGTATAAAAAATAAGCGCGGATAAAACTATCCGCGCTTGCTCTATCATAGATAATTCTATTATTTAATGCCCAATTGCGTTTTAACTTTGGCAGTTACATCAACGCTCTGTGCTCCTACGAATGGTATCGGGGTACGGGCCAAGTCGAAAATGTAGACAACACCTTCAGTTTTGCCGACAGCTTGGATAGCTTCGTCCAGTTTCTTATAGATAGGAGCCATAGCATCCTGCTGTGCTTTCTGCATACTTTGATAAGCTTCTTGTTGGAATTGTTCTTGGCGTTGGGCCATATCGTTTAATTCTTTCTGGCGTCTTTCAGCGATGTTTTTGGGCAAAGAATCTTGTTGAACAAGATATTCCTGATACTTCTTTTGGAATTCTTCGTTAGTGCGCTGCATTTCATCCTGATATTTCTTAGACATAGCATCAAGGTCAGCTTGAGCTTTGGTAAATTCAGGCATAACAGTGATTACTTCCTGAGAATTCATGTGAGCGAATTTAGCTTGCGCCATAGCTCCCAGCGGGAGGGCGAACATAACTACGAGTAGTGCGATTTTTTTAAGCATAATGTTTATTATTTATTTGAATGATTATTCGTCGGGGACAAATATAGCGCAAACTGAACGCAATACAAAATAAGCTCGCTTATTTTTAATCCAGAATGCAGTCTATATTCTGAAACAAATGTATGAAATTAATTTGAATATCCCAGTTTTGCAAGTACCTCATTGCTGACGTCAATACTCGGTGAGGCAAAAATGATACTTGATGCGGAAGCGCGGTCTACAACTGCTGCATATCCGTTTTGTGTAGCAATTTCCTTTACAGCATTGTATATTTCGTCTTGAATGGGTTGCATCAGACTTTCACGTTTTTTATACAGTTCGCCTTCCGGACCGAAGTATTTGCGGCGCAGTTCGGCTGCTGATTTCTCTTTAGCGACAATCTCTTCTTCCTTTTTACCTCTCTGTGTTTCAGAAAGGGAAGCAATCTGAGACTGATAGTTCTTGTACAGAGTCTTGGCTTCTTCGGAAATCTTTTCGACCTCACTCTGCCATTGTCTGGAGGATTGCTCCAGTTGTTCATTGGCACGTTCGTAAGCAGGAATATTTTCCAGGATATATTCCATGTCAATCAAGGCGAACTTCTGTGCACCGGCTGTTATGCTTACTGCAAACAGCGTAAAAAGGATCAATAAACTCTTCTTCATAACGATACTGCATTAATTGTCAATTATCAATTGTCCATTGCTTAGAATTCCTGTCCCAGGATGAAGTGGAACTGGCTACCGCCATATTGCGAGGAACCCATTATTTTGTCGAAACCGTAAGCCCAGTCGATACCCATCATACCGATCATCGGGAGGAAGATGCGGACACCGACACCGGCTGAACGCTTCAATTCGAATGGGTTGAACTTATTGACATCATGCCATGCATTACCGGCTTCCACAAACGTTAACGCATAAATACTGGTACTTGTTTCGAGCATCAAAGGATATCTTAATTCCAGTCCGAGACGTGTATAGGCATAACCTTCAGAGCCGTATGGAGTCAATGAGCTGTTCTCATAACCACGGAGGGCGATGCTTTCTGTAGCATAGCTGGAGTAGCCGGTCATACCGTCACCACCCACGTCAAACGTTTCGAACGGAGACTTCTTGTATTTGTTGTAATGTCCCAGCAAACCGAATTCTACACGTCCCATCAATACCGGAGTACGTTTGACGGTAATCGGGTCCATCAACGGGATATAGATTTTGGATTTGAATTTCCACTTGTGGTATTCAATCCACTTGTGCATCTTGTTCATGTCTTCCTGGTTGCTGGTGCTGTACTTGCTGTAATCGGTACCGTCGAACAGAGAGAAAGGCGGTGTGATTTGTGCAGACAACGAGAACTCGGAACCTTGGCGCGGATAAATCGGGTTGTCGATAGAGCTACGGGACAAGGTCAGGTTGAGGCTGAGGTTATTACACTTACCGTTGGTAACCGGGAAGTACTGCCAGTCACTCAGAACATAGCGTTGGTAAGACAACTCGGCTGTGAACTGGAAGTAGTCATCCGGCCACTTCAAACGCTTACCGAACATCACTGCAAGACCATACATCTGGATAGATTTGTCCGGGTCGTAATAATTCTCGTAGTTGTTGTAATTGCCGTAGTTGTACATACCGTAGCCATACATACCGCTATAATAGCTGTTGTAATAGCTGTTCATGTAGGCTGAATTGTAATAACGGCTACTGATGTCGGTCTGGCGGGAATAGAAAGCCGATACGGAGAATGCATTCGGGCGTTTACCGCCAAACCACGGGTCGTAGAATGAAACGCTGTATGACTGATAGTATTTGGCATTGGTCTGGCCGCTGATGGTCAATGTCTGACCATCGCCTTGCGGGAGGATACCGCGGTAGTTCTCACCCGGATGCAGCAGGTTGGACAGAGAGAAGTTGGTGAACTTCAGACTTAACTTACCGATAATACCCGTTTGTCCCCAAC